>NZ_JBSGXZ010000004.1:145409-364111 GCF_053610285.1 Lentzea sp. NPDC054927 | reverse complement strand
GTGTCAACTCGACGAAAAGCGTGTCGAGTTGACACCCCTGCCTGGTTGCAGCAAGTGCTGAGGCACGACTCGTGACGGGACCACCCACCGGAACCACACGAGAAAAGCATGCTCGGCTTCGCCGTCGCTTGGTGTCACGCCTTTTTCAGTGGGCGGGCGCCTAGTTCGTCGGCCAGCAGTTTGAGCATTACCGCTTCTGGGTCTTGGGCTGTGCTCACGCTGTCCGGGTCGATTGGGCGCGCGGCTTCGGCCAGCATTGACTCTTCGTCGTCCGGTTCCGGCGGGAGCGGTTCGTCTGGCTCCGGGGGTTCCGGGGGTGGGGGGACGTCGTCTGCTGCTGGGCGTGGGGCCTGGCGTTGGGGCTCTGGGGTTTTGGTGGGGTGGGCCGCTGCTGCCTGGCTTGGGCGGGTGGGGGCTGGGCGGGCGGTTTTGGCTTGGGTTGGGGCTTGGGTTGTGGCGCCTGGGGTGCCGTGGGTGCAGCGGACCTGCCAGGTGCCGCCCAGGACGGTGGCGAGGGCGTTGGCGATTGCCTCGGTGTTGCGGGTTTCGGCCAGGCGGCGGGCCAGGGGGGCCGAGGTGTGGGTGATCGTTACTACGTTGCCGTCTACCTCGCTGACCATGGCGTTGGTCAGCATTGCCTCGGTGCTGCGGCTGCTCGAGCGGACTGCGGCCAGCAGGTCGGACCAGACTCGGCGGACTGCTGTCGCGTCCATGGCGCCGCCGGTTGCGAGGGTGGGGGCGGCGGGTTCCTGGGTTGGCTCGGCGGCCGGGGTTTCTGCGGCGGCCGGGGCTGGGGTTGCGGCTGGCGTTGGTTCGGGGGCTGGGGTTGGGCGGGCCGGTGCTGGGGCCTGGCGTGGGGGTTCTGGTTGTTCGTCCGCTGGGGGTGCCGGTTGCTGGGACCTGCGGGTGAAGACCGGGGCGCCTGCTGGGGGTGGAGCTGCGGCAGGCGTTGCAGCGGGGGGCGGGGCTGCGGCTGCTGCGGGGGCGTTGGTGGGCGCAGCGGCGGCGGCTGGGGCTGCTGTGGTGGCTGGGGGGCGGCGTTCTAGTTGTTCGAGGCGTTGGAGAAGCGCGGCTTCCGACTGGCTCACTGATGGCAGGAGCATGCGGGAGACGAGGAGTTCCAGGAGCAGGCGTGGGGCGGTGGCGCCGCGCATGTCCACTAGTCCTGTGTGGACGATTTCGGCGTAGCGGGTGAGGGCTGCTGGGCCGATGCGCTCTGCTTGGGCCGACATGGTGGCCAGTTCGTCTGCCGGGGCGCTGACGAGGTTGCGTTCGCCTGCGTCGGGGACTGCGCAGAGCAGGACCAGGTCGCGGAGGCGGTCCAGGAGGTCCGAGGCGAAGCGGCGGGGGTCGTGGCCGGCTTCTACCAGGCGGTCGATGGTGCCGAAGACGGCTGCGCCGTCGCTGCTGGAGAGGCCGTCGATCACGTCGTTGATCAGGGCGGAGTCGGTGACGCCCAGGAGGGTCAGGGCCTGCTCGTATTTGACGCCGTCCGGGCCTGCGCCGGAGAGGAGTTGGTCCATGACGGACTGGGTGTCGCGGGCGGAGCCGCCGCCCGCGCGGATCACCAAGGGGAAGACGGCGGGTTCTACTGCCACGCCTTCTGCGGCGCAGTTGCGTTCGAGCAGGCTCCGCATGACGCCGGGCGGGATCAGGCGGAACGGGTAGTGGTGCGTGCGGGAGCGGATGGTCGGGAGGACCTTTTCCGGCTCGGTGGTGGCGAAGATGAAGATCAGGTGGTCCGGCGGCTCTTCCACGATCTTCAGCAGGGCGTTGAAGCCCTGCGTGGTGACCATGTGCGCCTCGTCGATGATGAAGACGCGGTACTTGGCCTCGGCCGGGGCGTAGAAGGCCTTGTCGCGGAGTTCGCGGGCGTCTTCGACACCGCCGTGCGAGGCGGCGTCGAGTTCTACGACGTCGACGCTGCCGGTGCCGTTCGGGGCCAGGCCGATGCACGAGTTGCACTCGCCGCACGGGTCTGGGGTCGGGCCCTTCACGCAGTTGAGCGAGCGGGCCAGGATGCGGGCCGACGAGGTCTTGCCGCAGCCGCGGGGGCCCGAGAACAGGTACGCGTGGTTCACCCGGCCCGCCGACAAAGCGACGCGCAGCGGGTCGGTCACGTGCTCCTGGCCAACGACCTCGGAGAACGTGGCCGGACGGTACTTGCGATACAGAGCGAGCGCCACGCCCGGAACAGTACCGGTGGACCCCGACAGAAAAAGGGGACCCCGTGCACCCACCAGAGCCCGCTTATCCTTGCTGCCTTCCGGCCCTGGGGAGGTTCGCGAGATGTGTGCCGCACGAGGTCCTTGGCAAGTGTAGCTGAGCTACTTCTTCGAACGTGTGTTCGAGTTGCCCACAGTGTTGTCCCCAGGTGTGGACAACTCGCGGCCCGTTGCCAACATCAGCAGGTCAGGGGCAGGAAGATCGGGAATTCCGGACTCCTTGAAACGCTTGCGAGCGCCCCAGAACGGGCTCTTCAGCACGTGCTCCAGCGCGGCCTGGGCCGGTTCGAGCGGCATCTCCCGGACGCGGCCCAACGGGCGTGCGATGTCCTGGCCGTGCACGAGGAAGTCCACCAACGGGTCGATCGGAGCGGCCATCGGCGCGCGTTTCGGCGAGCCTGCTGTCTCGCGGATCTGCGCGATCAACTCCGACCGGGTGAACTGTGCGGCCAGCGCGCGTGCCTTCTGGTCCTCCATGCGGTTCCAGTCGAAGCCCGCCTTCACCGCGCCGGTGAGCACGTCGCGCCAGCCGGTGCGGGTCGACGTGGTCAGGTGGGCCGCCATCTCCTGCATGGTCCAGCCGGTGCAGAGGGTCTCGCGCCGCCACTCGTCGTCGGTCAGGTCGTCGAGGAGGTCAGCGACGCTCAGGCGTTCCGCCTCCAGCCACTTCATGATCATGATTGCCCCTCGATGGCGGTCAGCCTGCGGCGCAGGAAGTCCTGTTCTGGTTCGGTGCCGGCGAGTGCGATCGCGTCGCGGTAGGCCTGGGCGGCTTCGGCACTGCGGCCCAGGCGGTGCAGCAGGTCGGCGCGGGCCGCTCGGTACGGGTGGTAGTCGCGGAGCTTGGGTTCGTCGGCGAGTTCGTCGAGCAACGCGAGCCCGGCCGCGGCGCCGTCGCGCATGGCGATCGCGGCAGCCCTGTTCAGCGCGATCACCGGGGACGGGGTGAGGGCGTTCAGGACGTCGTAGAGGGCGACGATCTGCGGCCAGTCGGTGCTCGTGAAATCGGGAGCCTGGTCGTGCAGCGCGTTGATCGCGGCCTGCACGCCGTACGGGCCGTGTCCGCCGGTCAGGGCTTTCTCGGTGAGTGCGCTGCCCTCGTCGATCATCTCGCGGTCCCACAGCGCGCGGTTCTGGTCCTCCAGCAGGTCGGCGCGGGCGTTCCGGCGGGCGTGGATCAGCAGCATCAACGCCAGCAGGCCCGTGACCTCGCGTTCCGGCAGCAGGCGGTGCAGGATCCTGGCCAGCCGGACGGCCTCCTCGGCGAGATCGGTGCGCTGGGCCGCGTAGCCCTCGGTGAAGATCGAGTAGACGGCCTGCAGCACGCCCGGCAGGCGTTCCGGCAGTTCGGCGGGATCCGGCACGCGGAACGGGATGCGTGCTTCCTTGATCTTCTTCTTGGCGCGCACGATCCGTTGCTGCATGGTCGTGACCGGCACCAGGTAGGCCCGCGCGACCTCCGGCGTCGTGAACCCGGCCAGGCAGCGCAAGGTCAGCGCGCCGCGGTCCTCCTCGGGCAACGCCGGGTGCGCGCACGTGAAGAACAGCTCCAGCCGCTCGTCCGGCAGGGCGTCCGTGGTCGGCGGATCGGCCCGGTCGACCTCCACCTGCAACAACGCCAGCCGCGCCGCGTAGACCTGGTCACGCCGCAGCCGGTCGACGGCCTTGCGGCGCGCGGTCGTGAGCAACCACGCGCCGGGCCGATCAGGCACCCCGTCCACCGGCCAGTGCTTCAGCGCCGCCTCGATCGCGTCCGAGGTGACCTCCTCGGCCAGGTCGAGGTCGCCGAAGCGCTTGACCAGCGTGGCCAGCAGCCGGCCGCGCTCCTCCCGGAACACCTGCTCGACGTTCATCGGAGACTCAGAAGTCGAACTCTGCGATCGGCCTCACGACGACCGCCCCGCCGTCGCGCGAACCGGGGCACTTCGCGGCCCACTCCAGCGCCGCGTCGAGGTCCGGCACGTCGATGATGTCGTAGCCGCCCAGCACCTCGCGGGTCTCGGCGAACGGCCCGTCGGTGACGGTGCGCTTCCCGTCCTGTCCGACCTGGACGGTGGTGGCGGTGACCAGGTCGGCCAGCGAGTGGCCGGAGACCAGGACGCCCGCGTCCTTCATCTCCTTCTCGTAGGCGATCCAGTCCTCGACGGTGCAGCTCGCCTGCTGGTCAGAGGCCGCGTAGATCAACAGCATGTACTTCACGTTTGCCCTCCTCGGTCCGGTCTTACGGGATCACGACGAGCGGCCTACCGCCAGATCGACACAGCCTTCGAAGATTTTTTGAAGAGGTTCCGGCGACCCCCCGTTTTGGGTCGCGAGACACCCGTCCGGTAAGGTTCTCGACGGAGGATTCGCATAGCGGCCTAGTGCGCACGACTGGAAATCGTGTTGGGTTCACCCCCTCACGGGTTCAAATCCCGTATCCTCCGCTCTCTTCCCAGAAGGGCGCCGAACTTCAACGTTCGGCGCCCTTCTGGCGTTAACGTTGCATGATGCTGCCTGAAGACCTGATGCTGCTGTTCCTCGACGAGGTCGCCGGCGGGGTTCGGATGGACTCGACGTCGATCCAGAACGCACTCGCGGGTGCCGTGCTGCTGGAGTTGGTCAACTCCGGGCGGGTCGCGTTCGGGGCGGACGGCAAGACGCTCGCCGCGGTCGACGCGGCGCCGTTGACCAACGCGTTCCTGCAGGAGTCGCTCAGCAGGATCACCAAGCCGATGAAGCCGCAGCGCGCGGTGGAGAAGCTGCGGAACCACGTGAAGGACAACGTGATGGCGCAGCTCGACGCGCGCGGTGTGCTGAAGGTGGAGAAGACCAAGATTCTCGGGCTCTTCCCGTCGAAGACCTACACGCTCAACGATCCCGCCGCGGTCAGCGACCTTCGGCGACTCGTGGGCGACGTGGCGCAGGGGCATCGGGCGCCGGACGAGCGCACCGGAGCGCTGATCTCCTTGCTGTACGCGGTGAAGGGGCTGCACAAGGTGTTCCAGGGCAACAAGCACGAGATGAACGCGCGGGCCAAGGAGATCTCGGCCGGGAACTGGGCCGGGGTCGCCGTGAAGAAGGCGATCGAGGCGGTGCACGCGGCGTTGACAGCGACGATGGTGGCTTCGACGATCGCCGCTACTTCGGGCGGGGGTTCGAGCTGATGCTGCACAGCGACCTGATGCTGCTGTTCATCAACCCGCAGAACGGCAGGCTGTACGTCAGCTCGTCGGCCGCCGAGAACGCGCTCGCCGGTGCCGTGCTGATCGAGCTGGTGAACTCGGGCCGGGCCGCGTTCGAGCCCAACGGCAAGAAGCTGCAGGTCGCTGACCCGACGCCGCCGAACGACCCGGTGCTGCACGAGGCGCTCGGGCGGCTCACCAAGCCGCTGAGGCCGCAGTCCGCGGTCGAGCGCGTCCGGAAGCGGTTGTGGGACAACGTGATCAGGCAACTGCAGGACCACGCGACCATCCGGGTCGAGCCGCGGAAGGTGTTCGGCATCTTCCCCGCGAAGAGCTATCCGATCGTCGACGAGGCCGCGGCCGGCAAGGTGCGGAAGGCCGTCGGCGAGGTCGTGCACGGCTATCGGGGTGCGGACGCGCACACCGGGTCGTTGATCACGCTGCTGTACGCGGTGGACGCCGTGCACAAGGTGTTCGAGGGCGACCGGCGCGAGATGAAGAAGCGGGCCAAGGAGATCGCCAGGGGCAACTGGGCGGGCGATGCCGTTCGCCGTTCGGTGGAAGCGATCCAGGCCGGTGTGACTGCCGCTGCCTCTGCCGCCGCGTCAGGAGAATGACGCGGCGGCAGCGGCGAGCGGTTACTTCTTCAGGCAGTCGAGGATGTCCTCGAGCGCGAACACGATCTTGTCGATGTTCGCGTCACCCGTGGACGGGCGGGCGCGGACGATCTGCGGGTCGTGGTCGCTCGCCTGGTCGGCGAACTCGGCGTTGATGTGCACCACGTCGTAGCTGAAGCGCGAGATGTTCTTGCTCAGCACGAGGTGGTCGAGCGTCTGCGAGTTGCCCTCGAAGACGTAGCTGTACCGCTCGTTCGCGGGCAGCGTCTCGATCAGCGCCTTGAGGTTGCCGTCGCCGGTGAGGGCCTTGACGACGGGCGAGAACTGGTAGTCGTTCAGGTCGCCCGCGAGCACCACGTTGGCGCCCTTGTCGATCGCGCGGATCTGCTCGGTGAACGCCTTCAGCGCCGCGGCCTGCTTGGCGCGCTGCACCTCGGAGGACCGGTTCGGCGGCTGGTTGCGGCCGTGGATGGCCTCGTCGCCGCCCTTGGAGTTGAAGTGGTTCGCGACCACGAAGACCGTGCGGCCGCGGAACTTGAACTCACCGGCGAGCGGCTTGCGGCTGTTCGCCCACGCCTCGTTCAGCGGGTCGATCCGGCCCGGTGACACGGAAAGCGCTGCGCGGCCGTTCTTCTTGACGGCCTGGACGGCGGTCTTGAAGTCGCCACCCGGACGGTCCACGAAGGACACTCGCTGCGGGTTGAAGAAGAAGCCCACCCGGATGTTGCCGCCGGGCTCGCCCCCGTCCTTCAGGTTCTCCGGGTCGATCTGCCGCCACTGGTAGCGCGGGCCGCCCTTGGCGACGATCGCGTCGGAGAACTTCTGCAGCGTCTGGTCCGCGGCGACGACACCGTCGTTCGTCGCGCCGTTGTTGTCCTGGATCTCTTCCAGCACAACGACGTCCGGGCTGCGCAGGTTCGTCGTGACACCCTCGGCGAGCCGGTCGAACTTGTCCTGCGGGTCGGACGGGTCGAGGTTCTCGACGTTGTAGGTCGCGACCGACAGCTCGCTCTCCTTCTGCTGCGCGGTGATCTCGCGCTGCAGGTTGGCCGAGACGTGCTGGCCCAGGGTGAGCGCGGCCAGCGTGTAGCCGCCGAAGTTCGTGTACTCGATGGCACCGACGGTCGCGCCGGAGAACACGTCACCGACGTTGGACACCGGCATGGGGGTCGCCTTGATCTTCAGGCGGCCGCTGTTGGCCTGGTCGTAGGCGGTGTAGGTGGTGCCGCCGCGCAGGTTCTTGTTCTGGTCGGGGTTGACCGTCACCCAAGCCTCGCCGAACGCGTTGCTCGGGCCGACGACGCGGGCGTCGTTCACCTGGACGAGCGTGCCCTCGAGGGACTCGAAGTAGTCGAGGCCGTACTTCTCCGGCTCGAGCGGGAGCTGCTCGATGCTGCCGCCCGGCGCGGGCAGGTAGCCGGCCGGGATGTTCTTCACGACGACCGGCGCCGGAACGGGGTTGCCCTTCGACACCGTGAGCGTGGTGGGCTGGGCGATCTCGGTGAGGGTCTGGTTGGACCCCGTCTCACCGCCCGGCCGGTACTCCGCGATCGTGCCGCTGACCAGCACGCTGTCGCCGACCGCCACGGTCAGCGCGCCACCGGCGGTGTAGACGAAGACGCCCTCGCTGGTGCGCGGGTCCGCGTCCGGGCTGGTCGTGTCCTGGATCCAGAAGCCGCGGTCACCCGTGGAGCGCGTGCCGGTGACGACGCCGGGGACGTTGGTGACCTTCTGGCCGAGCAACGGCGAGATGCGCGTGACGCCCTGGATGTCGTGGATGCGCTTGTCGCCGGGCACGGGGTCCGGGTCGGGATCCGGGTTGCCGCCGCCCGGGGTCTCGCCCTTGGAGTTGGTCGGGTTGGGGTCACCGACCTTGAAGTCGGTGGCGTTGTCGTCGGTGTCGCCGAGCTCGATGTTGCGGAACGCCGAGGTCGTGTTGCTCAGGGCGTTCGTCGCCGAGCCCTCGCGCACGACCGCCGTGCCGTAACCGACGAGGTCCTTGATGCGCGCGTCGGCAGCACAGTCCGCCGCCGTCTTGCAGGTGAGCGCCGCGGTGCCGTTGACCAGCGCGATGGTGCCGCCGGTGCCGCTCATCGCGATGGTGCCGGTGGCGTCCGGGGTCGGCAGGTCGACGGTGCCGCCGGTGCCCTTGGCCTCGGCGACGAGGAACGTCTTGCCGGGCGCGATCGACCCGGTCAGCGGAGTGACGCTCCACTGCGTGCTCGCGCCGGGCGTGGCCGAGATGTACTGGACGCTGTAGCCGTCCAGGCTGATGGCGGCTGCGCCCTTGTTGGCGAGCTCGACGAAGTCCTGCTTGAGGGTGGCGCCGGAGTTGCCGCCGCCTCCGTAGACCTCGGAGATCAGCGCGTCTGGGCTGGGAGCGGCGACAGCGGGTGCGGCGGCGAGCACGAGCGCCACCACCGCTGTCCCGACGCCGGGCAGGGTGGGTCTCAAAACTTCCTCCAGGGGATGCGGCGGACCGACGCATCTTTCCCCGATCAGGTGATGTTTGGAAGGCGTTGTTACTAACGGTTAACCGGTTGGCCCATCAATGATCACTCGAACAAGTGTTCGATCATGGTGTATGCTCGCTTTCGGAACGCCGGCCGGTGGTCCCCTCCCAGGCACCGGCTGGCGTCCCTACGTTTAGAGGCATGTTGGACTACGAGCGCCGCTGCGCCGAGATCATCAACCAGACCTCGCTCCTCGTGTCGTCACTCGACGGCGCGGACCTTGCTGTCGCCGTTCCTTCCTGCCCGGACTGGACGCTGAACCAGCTCGTCCGCCACGTCGGCCACGCGCACCGGTGGGCCGACCTGATGATCCGCGAGCGGGTCACGGAGATCCCGTACGACCGCAACGGCGCCCAGGAGCTGGCCTCGTACGTCGGCGAGAAGGCCTCCGACGTCATCCCGTGGCTCGTGGAAGGCGCCGCCTCGTTGTCGGAGGCGCTGCTGGCCGTCGACCCGGATCTCATGATCGCGACGCTCGGCGGCCACCCCGGACCGCGCGTGTGGTCGCGCCGGATGACCCACGAGACCGTTCTGCACCGCTGGGACGTGGCGAACGTGGTGGGTGTGCCGTTCTCGCTGGATCCCGAGGTCGCGCGGGACACGCTCTCGGAGTGGACCGCATTGGCGTTGCCTTACGCGTTCATGCGCTGGCCTGCAGAAACCGCTCCGTTGTTGGGGCCGGGGCGGACCGTGCACCTGCACGCGACCGATGTCGAGGCCGAGTTCGTGATCGATCTCACGGGGGCTTCGCCGGTGGTGCGGCAGGGGCACGAGAAGGCCGCGGTGGCGTTGCGCGGTCCGCTCGTCGAGCTGGTGCTGGCGGTCTACCGGCGGCGGTCGGTGGAGGGGCTGGAGGTGTTCGGGGACGCGGAGCTGCTCGACCTGCTGCTGGAGCGCGTACGTTTTTGACCATGGGGTCTTTGAGCTACCAGGAACGCGTCGCCACGATCGTTTCCGAGACTTCCCTGCTGGTCACCGGGCTGGCCGGCGCCGATCTGTCGGTACCGGTGCCCGCGACACCGGACTGGACGCTGAACCAGCTGCTGCGCCACCTCGGCTACGCGCACCGGTGGATCGCGCAGATGGTCGGCGAGAGGTTTCCGGAGATCGACAGGTCGTTCAGCAAGGCGCACTCCGTCGAGTCCTACGCGGGTGAGACGTTTGCGGAGCTTTCGCCGTGGCTGACCGAGGGTGCCGCGCTGATCTCGGACGCGATGCTCGCCGTCGACGCCGACGACATGATCGCGGTGATGCTGCCGGGCGTGCCGGGGCCGCGCTTCTGGTCCACACGGATGGCGCACGAGACTGTGATTCACCGCATCGATGCGTTCGACGCGCTCGGCCTGCCGTTCTCCGTCGACCCGACGGTCGCCGACGACACATTGTGGGAGTGGATGACCACGATCGTGCGCATCCTCTTCTCGCGCCGGCCCGCCACGGCCGACCTGCTCGGGTCGGGTTCGCTGTACTTCGCCGCCGACTCCGGTGCGGAGTGGACGGTCGACCTCAGCGGGGACGCGCCGCGGGTGACACCGGGCGAGGAGAAGTGGGACGTGGCGGTGCGGGGGCCGGCCATCGAGCTGGTGCTGGCGCTGTACCAACGCCGTGGCGTCGAGGGGCTCGAGGTGACCGGGGACGCCGGGTTGCTGGAGAAGTTCCTGGGCACCATGAGGTTCTGAGAACGCAAGAAGGGCCCCGGATCGCTCCGGGGCCCTTCAACAGCGGTGGCGGTGGGATTTGAACCCACGGAGGCTTTCACCTCACACGCTTTCGAGGCGTGCTCCTTCGGCCGCTCGGACACGCCACCGGTAAGAACAATACAGGGGTCTCGCGAGTGGGTTAACGCTGGGTCCGGAAGAAGCGTTCGAGCAGGTCAGCGCACTCCTCCTCGAGCACGCCGCCGTAGACCTCCGGCCGATGGTTGAGCCGGCGGTCGCGCACGACGTCCCACAACGACCCCACAGCCCCGGTTTTGGGCTCCCAAGCGCCGAAGACGAGACGGGAAACACGGGCGAGCACCAACGCGCCGGCGCACATCGTGCACGGTTCCAACGTCACCGCGAGGGTGCAGCCGTCCAGCCGCCAGCCGTCGCCGAACTTCGCGGCCGCCGCACGCAGCGCCAGGATTTCGGCGTGCGCGGTCGGGTCGCCCGTCGCCTCACGTGCGTTGCAGGCTTCGGCAAGGACGGAGCCGTCCGGTGCGAAGACGACCGCGCCGATCGGGACGTCTGTGCCCGCGTTGGACGCCGCGCGCAGAGCCGCGCGGACCATGTCCTCCGAAGTGGGGATCACGCCTGGATCGTGTCGAGCAGCTTCGTGAACTCGTCGATGAAGCCGATGCGCTGGGCGATCATCTGGAGTTGCTCGTCCGGGTAGAGGTCGACCTCGTCGACGATGATCTGGAGTTCGTGCGAGGGCATGCCGAGGTCGGTCAGCACGCCGAGGTCGCCCTCCGGCCAGAGTTCGGTGTCTTCCTCGTCGGGTGGCTCGACGCGCAGGAGGTCCAGGACGTCGGCGGCGATGTCGTAGTCGAGGGCGGCGGCCGCGTCGGAGAGCAACAAGGCCACGCCGCCCGGGACCGGGCGCAGGATGATGAAGAACTCGTCATCGACGGCCAGGAGACCGAACACCGCGCCGGTCGAGCGCAGTTGACGCAGCTGCGTGATCGCCGCGTCCAGCTCCGACAGCGCGGAGCTGTCCATCCTGTTGCACCGCCAGCGGCCGTCCTCTCGGACGACCGCGACCGCGAAGCCGTTGACCGGCTCCTGCTGTGTCATGTGCACACCGTAGGGCCCAGACGACCTTCCCGGTAGCCGAGGTGGTGGCACCATCGATAGATGAGCACAACTACGCCGGACCCACGTCTCGCCGGATTGCTCGAAGGGGCCCGCGCGCTGCAGCCCCGCACGGTGGCACTGCGGCGCCAGGTCCACCGACACCCTGAACAGGGACTTCAAAACCCCAAGACGCAGGCGGCGATCCTGCACGCGTTGGAGGGGTTGCCTGTCAAGGTCACGAAGGGCGAGTCGACGACCTCGGTCGTGGCGGTGCTCGAAGGCGAACGGCCAGGGCCCACGGTGCTGTTGCGCGGCGACATGGACGGCCTCCCGCTCCAGGAGGAAACCGGACTGCCTTACGCGTCCGAAGTGGACGGCAACATGCACGCCTGTGGGCACGACACGCACGTGGCGATGCTGGCGTCGTCCGCGCGACTCCTGGTGGACCGGCGGGACGCGCTGCGAGGCAACGTCGTGTTCATGTTCCAGCCGGGCGAGGAGGGTTACCACGGCGCCCGGTACATGATCGAAGAAGGCCTGCTGGACAACGGCGTGGAAAAGGCGTTCGCCCTCCACATCACGTCCACGACCAAATCGGGCGTGGTGACCACCCGCCCCGGCCCGATCATGGCCTCCGCGGACTCGTTCCACATCCACGTGAAGGGCCGCGGCGGCCACGGCGCGATGCCGCACAACGCCCTGGACCCGGTACCTGCCGCCGCGGCGATGGTCGGCGCGATCCAGACGATGCTCGGCCGCCGGGTCAGCGTGCACCAGCCGGCCGTGGTGACGGTCGCGCAGATCAAGGCGGGCACGACCACCAACATCATCCCCGAGGTGGCGACCCTCGACGGCACGATCAGGACGCTGTCCGAGGACACCCGCAAACTCGTCCACAAGGAGCTCAAGCTGGTCGTGAAGCACACGGCCGCCGCGTACGGGTGCCACGCCGAGGTCAGCATCGTGCCGGGCTACCCGGTGACGGTGAACGACGACCAGGTCGGGTCGCACGTGGTGGAGCTCGCGGCGAAGGCGATGGGGCCGTCGTGGAGCGAGCCGATGCACGATCCGTTGATGGGCGCCGAGGACTTCTCTTACGTGCTGCAGAAGGTGCCGGGGGCGCTGGCGTTCCTCGGGGCCTGCCCGCGGGGGATCGATTTGGAGGAGGCGGCGCCCAACCACTCGAACCGGGTGTTGTTCGACGAGGCGGCGATGGAGCACGGGGTGGCGATGTACGCGGCGTTCGCGCTGGACGCCCTCCGGTAACGCCACAAGTGAAACGAACGGTTGTCCGCGGGGCGCACAACGCCTGCGGACAACCGTTCATCTACAACTTGCGGCTTCCACCCGAGATGGACGGCCTTCTCCCGGAACTTCCATCTTTCTTATGCAACTTCCGGCATTATTGCGCAACTTCCACCCTTTCCCTGCAACTTCCAGTCTTCTCCCGTAACTTCCACGTTTCTCCCGCAACTTCAGGGGTTCTTGCGCAAGTTCCGGCGTTCTTGCGCAAGTTCCGACGCTCTTGCGCAAGTTCCGCCTTCGCTGCGCAGGCCGTCCTACCTGCGCAAACCTTGATCGAGTCGAATTACTTGCCTCCGACCCCTCGCTATGCGAATATCTGCGCGAGCCAATTCGGAAGCACCCCTGAAAATGGAGTTGTGCAGTGACACAACCAATTACGCCTGCCCATGGCCTGATCGTTGTGGCGACCTTCGGCTTCACAGGCTGGTTGATCACACAAGGCCAGGAACCCTGGTCAGCAGCACTGCTCACGCTCGCCACGCTCGCCGGCACCGTCGTCGTGACCAAGGTCAGCTGGCAGGGCGCCTTAGCGGTCCTGCGGCGCATCACCTCGAACTCCTGACCAGGCGCGTAGGTCCAGGCACGGGTCGCACGGAATGATGGGCGCGTGCGAGACGTGTGCGTGATCGGACTGGGACTGATCGGCGGCTCCGTGCTGCGGGGCGCCAAGGCTGCCGGCCGCACGGTGTGGGGTGCGACGGCGAGCAAAGAGGACGCGGACAAGGCGCGCGCAGAGGGCTTCGACATCACGACGGTGGACGAGGCCCTCGGCCGGAATCCGGAGGCGCTGGTCGTCCTCGCCGTGCCCATGCCCGCGCTGCCGGATCTGCTGCGCAAGGTGCCCGCGCACACCCGCCTCACGGACGTGACCAGCGTCAAAGGGCCCGTTCACGACGCTGTGCACCGGTACGCAGCCGGCACGCGGTTCGTCGGCGGGCATCCGATGGCGGGCACCAGCAAGAGTGGTTGGGACGCGGGGCGCGCGGATCTGTTCGAGGGCGCTGCCTGGGTTGTCACGCCGGAGGAGGCGGACGACCACCTCAACGACGTGATGCGGCTGGCGCTCGACCTGAAGGCGCACGTCGTGCCGACCACGCCGGAGGAGCACGACGAGGCGGTGGCGCGGATCAGTCACCTGCCGCACATCATGGCGGCGATCCTGGCGGCGGTCGGGGCTGATGGTGGGCCGTTGGCGATGGCGCTCGCGGCGGGCAGTTTCGGGGACGGCACGCGGGTGGCGGGTAGCCGGCCGGAGCTCGTCCGCGCGATGTGCGAGGGGAACCGGGACGCGCTTTTGATGGCTGTTGACGACGCGCTCGGCAGGCTTGGAGCGGCAAGAGGATCGCTCGCGTCCACGGGTGGGCTCGCGAAGACGATCGAGGCCGGGTACGAAGGCAGGAATGCGCTGGTCAGCCAGCCGCAGCGGACGAAAATCACGATCGATCTGACGAAGCCGGGTGCCCTCGCCGCACTCAGGAACCTTGGGTCGCGTGGCGGACGTGTGGTTGGGCTGAACGGCAGCACCGCCGAAGCGGAAACATCGTAGGGTCTCCGGGTGGATCGACGGACGCTCGCCGGTGGGCTCGGTGGACTCGCGCTCGTCATCGCCGCCGTGGTGGCGCTCCGGACAGGCGACGCGCCTGACACGTTGAAGCGTGAGATCGACGACGGCGTCGAGGTCGTGCAGCAGCAGGAACCGATGAAGCCGGCCAATCCGCGGGCCCAGGCGTTGGACGTGGACGCGCTGCAGATCGCGTGGAACGGCTCCGCGTCGGCATACGAGGTGCGGTGGAACGGCAACGAGCAGCTCGTGCCCGGACCCGAGGTGGAGCTCGCCGGCCTCAACCCCGAGCAGCGCACCGAGGTCGAGATCCGCGCGGTCAGCGCGACGGGCAAGCGGTCCGAGCCGCTCACGATCGCCGCGACGCCCAAGGAGCTCTACGACGACAAGTGGGACGACCAGCTCGTCGGGCAGACCGACAGGTTCGACGGCCCGGAGTCGCTGGACCCGCGCAAGTGGCGCGTCGAGGCGGAACCGGAGTGCCTCGGGCTGCGGTCGTTCGGCCAGAGCAGGCGCATCGACGTCGACTGCTCGATGGCGGCGTTCCAGTCGAACACGCCCGTCAGGTTCGGGGTGCCCGCGAGTGACGGCGCGATCGGGCGGGCGATCATCAGCGTGGCCGGTGCCGTCGAGTCGAGTCACGTGCGGCTGACGTTGCTGCCGGACCCGTGGCAGTACCTGAAGGAGACCGACGTCCAGCCACGCGGCGCGGTCAGCCTCGACATCACGACCCAGGGCACGCGGATCATCGCGGACGCCGATCTGCCCCGCACCGGCAAGCAGGTCACGCTCGGCGACTCGCAGATCACCGGGCTCGTCGCGGGCGTGCGGCACCGGTGGGAGATGCGGGTGCTGCCGGACGCGGTGGTCGCGCTGAGGGACGGGGTCGTGGTCGCCTACGAGGCCGTCGCGATCAAGACTCCGCTGGTGCACCCGCGGATCCGGATCGACGGCGGCGGGTTCCTGGACTCGTTCGGCGTCGGCGGTGTGCCGGAACGGGCCGTGCCCACCGAGGTCGTCCCGCTCCTGCCGGACACCGAGGTGCCGCAGGACGCGGTCGCGGCGAAGATCGTCACGCCGGAGCCGGACAACCAGGTCAGGGTCGTCGACATCCCGCTCAGCGCCAAGAGGATCGCGGTCGCGCCCCCGGCTCAGCTCGTGGTCATCCGCAAACCGGAGAGCCGCCCCGGCACCCTGCCGAAGCTCGCGGACCGGCCCGGTGGCATCAAGACCGGCGGTCCCAGGCTGCACGTCATGCACGACGACGGCACTAAGCCCCCACAGCCGTTGCCGCGCAACGGACGCATCCTCGTCACGGCCGAAATCAACGCCATCGGGCACCGCGGCATCGAGCTCGAACTGGACGGCAAACGGATCGTCGCGCTGCCCACCAACGAGCAGGGCTCCGGGGTCCCCGGCCGGCACGAGTTCTGGCTGGACACGAAGATCCTGGGTCCGGGGGCGAACGCTCGGCTCAAGCTCAGCGTCCTTCCAGCGGACCATGGCGAACCCGTTATCACCGAAACCGTGTTCGAGCTGGGCAAAACGCCTTAGCGTGACCGCTATGAAGCGGGTCGCCTTCGCTGTCGCAGGCATCGCGCTGGTGGTCGGCGTGATCGTCCTGCGCGACACCGGCGGTGGCTCCGACCTGCCCACCGCTCCCCCGCCTCCGACGAAGCTCAAGCCGTACGTCGCGGACCAGCTGCTGGTGCCCAGCCCGCAGGGCCGCCCGAGCACGCCGACCAACGTCGTCGCGCGCGCCGGCCACCACAAGATCCAGCTCAACTGGACCGGCGACGCCCCCGCCTACGAGGTGCGCTGGGGCGAGCAGACCAAGCTCGTGACCAGGCCGGGAACCCAGCTCAACGGCCTGGAGAACGAGCGCGAGCAGCAGATCGACATCCGCGCGGTCGACTCGTTCGGCCAACGCTCCCAACCCGCCCACGCCAAGGCCACACCGCGCGCCGACAACGCCCCGTACACGTTCGTCGACCGCTTCGACAGCTCGGACGAGCCCGACCTGCAACGGTGGCGGCTCACCAAACGGACCGACTGCGCCCGCGCGACCTCCGGCGACGAGGACGACCACGACCGGCTCATCATCAGCAGCAGCTGCGGCACGCGAGCCGTCACGTTGAGGTCGCGCACGCCGTTCGTCCGCGGCGACGACGACAGCAGGCTCGTGGTCGAGACCGACGCCCCGAGCACCGGCGGCAAGCTGCTGTTCGACCTCGTGCCGGGCCCGGTCAGCGTCCAGGGCGACCCGGTGCTGCCCGGCGCCGTCCGCGCTTCGGTCTCCACGGACCCGGCCGGCAACTCGATCGTCGAACTCGTCCCGGACGGCACGATCACCAAGGTCATCCCAGCCGCGGTGCCAGGCGTGACCGTGCGCTGGGAAGTCGTGCTCACGAAAACCGGTACGCAGCTCGTGCGCGACGGCGATGTCGTCGCCACCTCGCCGTTCGTGCCGCAGTGGCGTGAGGCGACGGCACTGATCGGCGTCGCGGCGCTGGCCGGCGACCGAATCCGCGCGGGCATCGACCTCATCGGCTACCGGACCGCCAAGGCCGACGCACCGCCCGCCGCCCCGACGCCGCAGGTCCGCGTGGACGGCCCCGCCAGCACCAGCGCCCACCCGATCGCCGACGTCACCGCAGGTCAGCTGCGCATCGCGTTGATCCCGTCACGCGAGAGCCCACCCGTCACGGCCGTGAAGATCAACGGCATCGAGGTGCCATTGCGCCCGGCCGTCGAGGGCACGCCGTGGAAGCCCGGCGCGGAGTACCCGGCCATCGCCGACCTGCCCAAAGAGGCCTTCACCGACAACCTCAACGTCCAGCTGGTGACCACCGAACGCATCCAGGTCACCCACACCGACGTCGAGTTGACCGGCCCCAAGAGCCCGCCCCAACGCGAGTCCGGCACACCTCTGGTCGACGCACGGCCGTTGCTCGCCGACCCGGTCCCCGAAGTCCTGGACGCAGGCGGCCAGCCCATCGAGAACGGCGCCGCCTTCAACCGCGGCCGGGTGGTCCTGGAAGTCCGGATCAACGCCCTCGACGCTGCCGTGGCAGGCCTCGCCGGGTTCGAGGTCAGGCTCGACGGCACCCACGTCGCGACCGTCCCGACCACGGCCGACGGACCCGCCGCAGCAGGCCGGTGGCGGATTTCACTCAACACGGGCTCCCTGACCGCCGGGGCCCACGCCATCGAGGTGAAGGCCTTCAGCACCGATTCAGAGGTGCACCCCGAAACGGGTTACGTTCCCTTTTTGCTCAAGCCCTGATTGGCGCAGTATGGGGGCCATGGCTCGCGCACTGATCATCGACGCCGCCCGCACGCCGTTCGGCAGGTATCGGGGAGGTCTGTCCGGCATCAGGGTGGACGACCTCGCCTCGCTGCCCATCGTCGACCTGCTGCGCCGCTATCCCGGCCTCGACCTGGCCAGGATCGACGACGTGCTGCTGGGCGACGCGAACGGCGCCGGCGAGGACAACCGCAACGTCGCCCGCATGGCCTCGCTGCTGGCGGGCCTGCCGGTCTCCGTGCCGGGCGTGACGCTGAACCGGCTGTGCGCCTCCGGCGGCGAGTCGATCATCCAGGGTGCACGGGCGTTGGCCGCGGGCGATGCGGATCTGATCGTTGCCGGTGGTGTGGAGGGGATGTCGCGGGCGCCGTTCGTGACGGCTCGGCCGGACAAGGCCTTCCCCGATCGCATGGAGACCGTGTCGACGGCCTTGGGCTGGCGGCTGGTGAACCCGCGGATGCCGAAGCACTACACCGTGCCGTTGGGGCTGGCAGCCGAGAACGTGGCTCACGAACTGGGCATCACGCGCGACCAGATGGACACCTTCGCGTTGCGCTCGCACCGCCGTGCCGCTGCGGCGTGGGATGCGGGTGTGCACGAGGGTTTCGCGTTTCCGGTGCAGTTGCCGGATGGGACGACGATTCGGCGCGACGAGAACGTCCGTGCGGACACGAGCGTCGAGAAGCTCTCGAAGTTGAAGCCGGCGTTCTCGGAGAACGGGTCGGTGACGGCGGGCAACGCGTCGCCGCTGAACGACGGCGCTTTGGCCGCTTTGCTTGGCACGGAAGCGATTGCGGCCGAGTTGGGCGTGGAGCCGTTGGGCGAGGTGCTCGGCAGCGCGACCACGGGTGAGGAGCCGCACCGGTTCACGATCGCGCCGGTGTCGGCGATCCGGAAGTTGTTGAAGCGCCTGCACCTCGAGGCTGCGCAGGTCGATCTGTGGGAGATCAACGAGGCGTTCGCCGCCATGGCGCTGTCGGTGTTGCACCACCTGCCGGAGATCGACCGCGAGAAGGTCAACGTCCACGGCGGCGCGATCGCTTACGGACACCCGTTGGGCGCGTCGATGCCGCGCGTGATCATCGATGTGGCGCGGCACCTGCGGGCACGTGGTGGTGGCGTCGGGATCGCGGCCGCGTGTGTGGGTGTCGGCCAGGGCGTGGCGGTCGCGGTCCGCGTCTAACCCTTGGGGTGCAGGATGTCGCGGGCCTGTTCGGCCGCGCGGACGATGCTCTCCGACACGAAGTCGAGGAACCGCGAGATGTTCTCGAGGCGGTCGGCCGCCGGGGTGCCGGAGCCGAGGACGCCGACGCCCTGCCGTGCCGCGTCAGCGAGTTTGGACGTGCCGGCGGCGCTGGCGATCATCGACTGGTACCAGATGTCGCCCTCGTCGACGACGTAGCGCTCACGGCGGCGTTCGTCGCGCTCACGGCCGATCAGGCCCTGGCCTTCGAGGTACGACATCGCCTTGGACACGGACGCAGGGCTGACCTGCAGGTGGTTGACGAGTTCTGACGCGGTGAGGCTGCCGGAGTCGGTCGCGTAGAGGCTGGCGAGCGCCCTGGCCGTCATCTTGGGCAGCCCCTGGCCGATGAAGATGGCGGAGAACGCCTCCTCGAACTCCCGCACGGCCTCGGGGTCGCGTCCGTCGGCCCGGTCGGCTGTCTGCCGACTTCGGGGCGTGGCCTGCTTGCGCCGCTGGGCACGGCGTTCGGTGGCGAGGTGGGCGAGATCGGCCTTGTATCCGGCCGGACCGCCGTTGCGCATCACCTCGCGCGTGACCGTCGAGGTGGGACGGTCGAGCGCGCGCGCGATCTCCGCGTAGGCGAGGCCGTCGGCCAGGCCGATGGCGATCTGCCGGCGCTCCTGCTGGGTCAATCGGCCTCCTGGCATGCCGGAAGCATAGCTTTCACCTTCATCTCATTGCAACAGTCGTTGCGTTAGATCTCATCTCCATTGCAACACTTTGTCTGCTTTGACGTGCGAATACTCGACTTCAACGCAACAAGCTTGTTGTCGGAATCCGTGAACGCAACGTAGCTTTTCGCTCATCAGAAACAACGAGCTACAGGAGCAAGAGATGCAGACCTTCGCCACCACCGCCCCGATCGCCGCCCTCCTCGACATCCCCGCCGGGCGCGTTCAGTTCATCGCCGCCGACCGCGACGACACCGCCGTCGACGTCCGCCCCGCGAACCCCTCCAAGAGCCGCGACGTGAAGGCCGCCGAGGACACCGAGGTCGCGTTCACCGACGGCGTCCTGCGGATCAGGACCAGCGTGCAGAACCAGATCCTCGGCGCCTCCGGTTCCGTGGAGATCACCGTCCAGCTGCCCACCGGGTCGAGCGTCGAGGCGAAGGCCGCCGCCGCCGAGTTCCGCGGCGTCGGACGGCTCGGCGACATCGCCTTCGAAGCCGCCCAGAGCGACATCAAGATCGACGAGGCCGGGAACGTCCGGTTGTCGACGCAGGCCGGTGACATCGAGGTCGGCCGCCTCAACGGTTCCGCCGAGCTCAAGACGGAGAAGGGCGACATCACCGTCGGCGTCGCCGCCGGACTGTCGGCTTCCTTGGACGCCGGCACCTCCTACGGCCGCGTGCACAACGCCCTCAAGAACAACGGCACGCCCGACCTGAACATCCGCGCCACCACCGCTTACGGCGACATCACCGCCCGCAGCCTCTGACAAACCTTCTGGAACTGGGGAGAACCACCATGAGCACCGCCGACAACTACCAAGCCGCAGAACAACTCCTCCGCCGCGCCGCCCGCCCAGGCGAGCTCGTCGTCGGCGACAAGGTCCGTCCACAGTGGATCGACGGCGGTGCCCGCTTCTGGTACCAGGTCCGGGACGGCGACGACCGCCAGTTCATCGTCGTCGACCCGGCCGCGGGCACCCGCACGCCGGGCTTCGACCCCATGCCGTTCATCGCCCCGCCCGGCAACCCGCTGGAGGTCTCCTCCCCGGACGGCAAGGTCGCCGTCTCCCGCCGCGGTCACGACCTCTGGGCCCGTTCCGGCGAGCGCGAGTGGGCGCTGACCACCGACGGCGTGCAGGACCACGGGTACGGCTACGGCCCGGACGCCATGAGCTACAGCACGTTGATGCGCAAGTTCGGCCTGCCGCACATGCCGCCCGCGTTGGCGTGGTCGCCCGACTCGACCAAGGTCCTCGCCCACCGCACCGACCAGCGCGAAGTCCGCCAGACCCACCTGATCGAGTCACGCCCCGCCGACGGCAGCGCACCCCGCGTGCACACCCAGCGCTACGCCCACCCCGGCGACCCGGCCATGCCGCTGGCCGAACTGGTCGTCTTCAACATCGCCGACAACACCACGGTTTTCGCGCAGACCGAACCGCTGCTCATGCCGGAGTTCTCGCCGATCATGGCCGGCTGGGCGTGGTGGGCCGCGGACAGCTCGGCCGTCTACTTCCTCAGCCGCCCCCGCGACCAGCACACCCTGACCCTCAACCGAATGGACGCCCGCACCGGCGAGGTCCAGGTCGTCGTGAGCGAGACCGGCTCCAACCGCGTCGGCCCCAACCAGTTCATGTACGGCCTGCCGATCGTCCGCGTGCTGGACGACGAGGTGCTGTGGTTCTCGCAGCGCGACGGCTGGGGCCACCTTTACCGCTACGACCTGCACACCGGCGAACTCCTCGGCCAGGTCACCTCCGGCCAGTGGCTGGTCCGCGAGATCCTGCACGTCGACGACGGAATCGTGTACTTCACCGCGTCGGGCCTGGTCCCCGAAGACCCGTACCGCCGCACGGTGTGCCGGATCGCCTTGGACGGCACCGGGTTCGCCCGCCTCACGGACGACTCGCTCGACCACGTCGTCACGGTCTCGGAGAACAAGCGGTACTTCGTCGACTCCGCGTCCACTGTGGACACTCCGCCGACGACCGTGGTCCGCGACTGGTCCGGCAACGTGCTGGTGTCGTTGGAAACCGCCGACATCACCCGGCTGCTCGCCACCGGCTGGACCGCCCCGGAACGCTTCTGCGTCAAGGCGGCGGACGGTCTCACCGACATCTACGGCGTGCTCTACAAGCCACGCGGCTTCGACCCGTCGCAGAGCTACGCGGTCGTGGACAGCGTCTACCCCGGCCCGCAGGTCACCAGGGTCGACCCGTGCTTCGACCCCGGCGGCATGGGCCTGGACGCGGAACCGTTGGCAGCACTCGGTTTCGTGGTGGTCGCCCTCGACGGACGCGGCACCCCTGGCCGCAGCAAGGCCTTCCTCGACGTCTCGTACGGACGCCTGTCCGACGCAGGCAACCTGGAAGACCACGTCGCAGCACTACAGCAGCTCGCGGCTACACGGCCGTGGATGGACCTCGACCGCGTCGGCGTGATGGGCCACTCCGGCGGTGGGTTCGCCGCAGGACGGGCGATGCTCGCCTTCCCCGAGACGTTCCACGCCGGTGTGGCGCTCTCCGGCTCGCACGACGCCCGGTACATCGGGCTGGGCTGGGCGGAGTCGTGCGACGGCGCCGACAACCCATCGGCATGGCTGCGCGCCTCGAACGTCGAGATCGCGGACCGGTTGGAAGGAAAGCTGCTGCTGGTCCACGGCGAACTGGACGACACGGTCCACCCGGACCACGCGCTGCGGCTGGCCGACGCGTTGATCGCGGCCGGCAAGGACTTCGAGATGCTGATCGTGCCGGGGGCCGAGCACCTGTTCATCGACCGGCTGGCCTACGTGCGGACGCGCTGCTGGGACTTCCTGGTGCGCTCGCTGATGGGCGTCGAGCCGCCGGCCTACCGTCCGTCGCCGATCATCATCGACCCGGAGGTGCTGGGCGAGATGATGTAGGTGAGGAACGCCGACCACGCCTTGTCCGAGAGGGGCAGGTGCGTGGTCGGCGCCTTGCTGTCTCGGATGCCGACACCACGACCAACCTCAACGCAGTCGCTCGAAGCTTGGCTGTAGCTGCTCTTCCGCCACGTCAACATCTCCGGCGCCTCCTCAGGACACGATGCTGGTGATCAGCTCCCTCGATTGTTCCTCATCCAAGGCCAGCCCATCGAGCGCCTTCAGCACATCGTCGTAGTAGGCCAAGCTGTCCTTGTCCTCCAAGAAAAGGCCGGTCCGCTCGCCTTCGAGGTAGACCACAGGCTCGAACTTCTCGTACCCCAGCCGTACGAACGAGCCCGCGGCACCTGCGTGCGCGCCGACCGAGATGGGCACGACTCGGACCGTGATGTACGGGCGCACTGTCATCGCCAGGATGTGGAGCAGCTGCGCCTTCATCACGTCCACACCTCCAACCGGCAGGCGGAGCGCATGTTCGTGCACGTAGAAGACGAACGTCCGACTGCGGTGGAAGATCGCTTGCCGCTCCAGCTTCATCTTGATCGCGGCTTCGACATCGTGCCGCTCCGTCAGAACCATCCCGCCCTCGGACACGGCGTGGATGTAGGCAGGCGTCTGCAGGAGGCCGGGGATGAGTGTCAACGACCAGATGGCGAGCTCGGTGGCAAGTCGCTCCTGGTCGATCAGGGTGCGGAGGGGGCTCTCCAGTCCGCCCTCGTCGAACTGGAGGTAAGCCTTCTCGCGAGTCTCCCTGTAGAGCGCGAGCAGCCGCCGCGCCTCGTCCGGCTTGACGCCGCAGAGGCCAAGGAGCATTGCCAACTCGACCTCGGTGACCCCGCCCTTGCCCCTGACCAGGTCGGAGACCTTGGCCTCTTCCCAATCGGTCAGCTCGGCGACCTTGCGCTGGGTCAAACCGGCGGCCTGGATGGCGGCACGAACGCCATCACCGAACGAGCGACCGACCACGCTCGAGAATCGTTTCGGCATGGTCGGACGCTAGAAGGCGTGACCCCTCCGCCTCCATCGTTTGGACACGACTCGCCACGAAGGAAGTACTTCTTGGAGGGGTTCTAAATCCGCTTCGAGATCAACGGGTACTCGACGACGAGGCCGTTCGCATCGACCTTGACGTTCTGCTCGAACCCGCCGCTCTTGAACCGCACGACCGAGACCTCGTCCCCCACGGACACGGTCTTGTACGTCTGCGTCACGGCCTTCACCGTCAGGTCGGGCAACGACACGCGCACGACGGGCAGCGCGTGCTCGCCCGGTTCGCGGTGCAGCCCCAGACGCCGGATCGGGATGGCGTTGAACAGGACAGCGAACTGGACGTCGACGTCCAAAGCGTCGTTGAACGTCTCGCGCTTGCTGCCTTGGCCGTGGTCGACCAGCCAGGCGCCGTCCTCGGTCCTCGACAGCGAGCACTGGCGCTCTTCGAGGACTGTGGCCGTGCGCAGCAGGAGCCTGTTCACCTGGCCGCTTTCGCCGACGGAGACCTCGAACGAGGCGTTGAACTGCTCGTCGGGGCCGGCGGCGACCAGACGGCCCGAGGCGCGCAGGCGCTGGTCGCTCGAGAGGAGCAACCGGACCTGCTCGAGCCGTGGCTCGTGAATGCCCTGCCAGGTGATCATCTCTGGCCTGCGGGCAGAAGGAGAGCGGGTCTCTCCGGTGGAGGTGACCCGCCCCGCGTCAGTGGCGTTGAAGGAGTTCACTCATCCACCTGGAAGGATGTCCTTGATCTTCTCGGCGACCGAGTCGACCTGCTGGTCGTGACCGAACTTGCCGCTGACGAAATCCGCTGCGGCGTCCACGCCCTTGTCGACCTGCTCGTGGTGTTCCTCGGCCAGGTCCATGGCCTTGTTCTTGATCTCGTCGAAGTTCATGTGGTGCTCCTCCGCTCCTGACGCAGGGTACCCGAGTGGGGCCCGCGTGGTGATAGCCAGCGATCACGCTAACTGCGCCTGGACAAGTCGGCTCGGTGACAACGAGGATGTGCCTTGCCGCCGCCTGGTCGGCCGCCGTCGCGGCCAGAACCAGGAGGACACGCCACATGACACGGCTCCTGCGTGGAGTTATGTCCGCTGTACTGCTGTTGCCGCTCGTCGCAGTCCCTTCGGCCCACGCCACGGCCGATGTTCAGGGGAAAGCGAAGTTCACGGTGACGACCACGGCCACGAGCGTCGCGGCCAGGAGTGACCGGCGCCCGGTCGCGGGCGGGGTCTACGACCGCAAGGTCAACAAGACGTTCATCTCGTGGGCCGGCCAGTACGAGGACAGCTACGTCCAGACGTACGACCACCGCAAGTCGACCTGGTCCGCGCCCAACCGGATTGCGGACGGGGACAAGGACGCGCACAACTACCCGACCATGGTCCAGGCCAGGGACGGGCACCTGCTGATCTTCCGCGGAATGCACAACGTCGAGTTGCGCATGTCCCGTTCGCCCCAGGCCAACTCGGCCGACGGCGTCTGGGAGGAGACCCTGATCTCCAAGAACGCGGCCACGTACCCGATGCCGTTCGTCACGCGCGACGGCACGATCTACGTGTTCTACCGCGAGACGACCCGCGACCTCGACCACGTGACGCCCACGGACACGCGTCCGATGCTTTACGTGGTGTCCAAGGACAACGGCAAGACGTGGAAGACCTCCACGGAACTGACCGGCGACCGGTTCGCGATCGGCTCGACGTCCCGCGCGGACAACATGAACGAGATCTACATCGGTCAGCTGCGCCAGGAGGACAACGGCCGCGTGCGGATCGTCTACACGCTCGCGGGTGGTGGCACTGAAGGACATCTGCACGACCGGTACCACCGCAACATCTACTACGCGTGGTTCGACCCGCACAACCGGCACTTCTACTCGGCGTCCGGCAAGGATCTGGGCACCCAGATCGACGACGCCGACCAGGAGCAGTACCTGAAGGTCGCGGAGACCCCGTTGACCCTGCCGAACGCGGTGAAGTCCCCCGACTACATCCAGCTCGTCGGCACGACGCTGGGCAGGCCGTTCCTGCTGTGGTTCATGGGCGACCCGGACAAGGGGCCGCTGCGCAACTACATGTCCACTTGGAACGGTCGCAGCTGGGAGACCAAGGAAGTGGCACGGGGGCTGCGCGTCCGTGACATGGAGCCGATCGACCCGTTCACCTGGCGCGTCTACGCCACCGAGGACGGCAAGCCGAACGTGAACACCTACCTGGTGTGCCTCGGCCGCACGTGGAAGCCGGAAGCCGTGATCCCGACGGCCAAGCCGGTGCAGCGCGTCGAGATCGTGGAGAACTTCCGCGACCCGGCACGGGCGATCTTCTCCGGCGCTTCCTCGAACCGGGACGTCGCGATCGCTGACGGCGACATCAGCGTGGCGGGACTCAGCCGCCGCTGATCGTTGCCAGGAAACGGCAAACGCCCCCAGGACCGGCGCGGACCCTGGGGGCGTTCGTCTAGGAGGTGCTGATTACTCAGGCACCGGCCTTCTTGCGGCGCACGACGAACAGCGCACCGACACCGGCACCGACGAGCACCAGACCGCCGACCAGCGGCCACAGGATCGAGGCACCGGTCGAGGCGAGGTCGTCCTCACCGCCACCCGGCGCCGGGTTGGCCGGCGTGGTCGTGGTGGTGGTCGGCGTCGTGGCCGGGGTCGACGACGAAGGCGAGGTGGAGGACGGCGTGGTCGGCTCGGACGGCTTGACCTCGAGCTTCCAGTCGGCCTTCGCCTCCTTCTCGACCTTGGCCTTCGACGGCTGCGCGACGACGAGCGACTGCGCCTTCTGGTCGTCACCCGTGGACGCCTTGTCCTTGGCGACGAACAGGCGGCCGATCTGCAGGGTGGCCTCGGCCGAGAGCTTGAACGAGGCGTTGCCGTTCGGCGTGCCGGCCGGGACGTTCACGAAGAACTCGGAGACCTTGTCACCCGTGCCGGCGACGGCGAGCTTGTCGTCCTTCTTCTGCACGGCGAGCGGGTTGCCCGCGGCGTCGGTGATGGTGACGCCCTCGGGGAGGTCGGCGGTGAGCTTGACCTCGGACGCGGTCGTGGTGACCTTGAACGGGCCGATCTTCTCGCCGGACTTGCCGGACTGCGAGGCGGGCTCGATCTCCAGCGTCGGCTTCGGCTGGTCCTTGATCTCGTTCTTCTCGGCCTGCTCGACGAGCTTCGTGTAGAGCGTCTTGACGTCCGCGCTGTTGCGGTTGTCGCCCATGTCCAGCTCAGCGCCGTCGGTGAAGTGCCAGATCGCGGTCTGCGTGGCCGCGATCGTCTCCTCCTTGGAGAACTGCTCGCCCCACTTCGTCTTGACGTCCTTCATCTCCAGGCCGGGGAAGGAGTTCGTCAGGATCCAGAGGACCTTGCCCGCGTTCTGCGGGAACTTGGAGTCCTTGTTGGGGTGCGTGCCCCAAGGCGCTTCGCGGAGCTGGTCGCCGTCCTTGAGCTCGGTCGGCAGCTCGACGCAGTACGCGTAAACCCGGGACTCGTTCTGGTCCTTGATGCGCAGCTGGATGACCGACGTGTCGAGGTAGTTCTCACCGTGGTCCGGGAGGTTGCCGACACCCCGCTTCAACGCGACCTTCTCGCCCTTGGGCTTGTTGCCCTGGTCCGGGATGACGATGACGTCGGCAGAGGCCGGAAGCGTCGAGATAGCCAGGAGCGCGGTGGCGCCGAGCAGCGCCGCGCCGATCCTCAACCGGGAAGCCATGGGTCTCCTTGATCGCGTGAAGTTAGCCCGAACGCGTAGAAAGTCAGTCGCCCGCCGGGACGGTCGGCACGTCGTCATCGACACTGAACCGACAGGAAGCGAGCGGGACACTATCCGAAGGGGTGACACCCGATGGTGTGAGGTATAACGCCCATCACATACCGTGCGTGACCTGCGGAAAGCTACTCAGGGTGTCCACAGTGGATAGGCCCGCGATGCATTCATTTTGTCAGGTGACGTTAAATTCGTTGCCGAACAGTTATCAATTGAGACGTCCCGCTACGGATGATCACCGGTGGCGGTTCAAGCTCTAGGCAACCATTTCGGTAACTTCCACCGGCCGAATGTCGCCGGGACGCAGTGAAGTGCCGCGCAGGCACATCTCGCGGGGCTCAGGGCGGCGACCGGTGAGAATCCACCGGGTCAGCCCGGCCAACTGGTAGGCGATCAGCGGTGGAACGGCGTCACCGACGTGCCGGTAGGCGTTCCCGAGAATCGACACGTCGAACCGGAACTGCCGCGGAAACCCTTGCAGGAGCGCCATCTCGCGGACCGTGCACAGCCGGTGCTGCTCGGGGTGGGCATAACGGCCGTTTCCGACGTGGCCGCATTCCCGCTTGATGGTCCTGGCCGGTTCGTCCCACCACAACCGGCCGTAGACATCGGGGTGCGAACCCCAGTTCTGCTGTTCGACGATCTTGCGTTGTGCCGGATTCAACAACTCCGCGGTCTCCGGAGACCGGAGCAGATCCGCCCACGAACCGCCGTTCGCGGGAATTGCACGCATTCGTTCCAGGCTGCGGTCCTGGGAAAAGGTCGGCGACACGTGAATGAGGTCTTCCGGGTGCGCCTCGCCCGCCGCGACGACCGGCAACTTGCTGATCGCGCGCCGGACCGTGATGGCGGACGGGCGGATGACCCTGCCCGCCCAGAGATCGTCCAGCGTGAGCAACGGCAGACCAGCGTCCACGGCCACCATCAACGTCCGCTCGCGCAACTGCGGCAGGCCGAACTTGGACAGCATGTGCGTGCCGCCGGCGACCGAGTAGCCGAGCGCGGTCAGGTCCTCCGCCAGGCTGTCGAAGTGGTGCCGCTGCTTGCCTTTGACGAGCTCACGGGCGTTCTCGACGAGCACGACCTTCGGGCGCAGCTCCTCCGCGTAGACCGCGATCCGGCCGACCAGCGAGTTGCGCGGGTCGTCACGGAGGTGGTTCTGGGCGGTGATGCGACTGAAGCCCGAACACGGCGGGCACGCGAGCAACACGTCCAGCTGGCCGCGCTTCAGGCCCCAGACCTCGCGCAACGCCGACGGGGACACCCTCGCGAGGTCGACCTCCAACGGGTCGACGCCGATGTTCGCGCGGTACGTGTCGTTGCAACGCAACGAACCCAAGCGAGAAGAAGGCTTGCCGATCTGCGCGTCGGCGGCACCCACGACCCGGAAGTCGCGGTGGGCGTGGAAGCCGAAGCTCATGCCGCCCGCACCCGAGAAGATGTCGGCCACCGAGAAGGACACCACGAGATCGTACGGGCGAGGCTCCGAGGAGCCTTCCCTGACATCCCGTACCTTTCCGCCCTATGGAGCTGCCGCGCGCCTGGCAACGGCCTGACCCGTTGCGCGGACTCGACAGGATTTCCTGGGTCGAGGTGTACGACGGCCGGGGTGGCGCCGGTCGCGTGCCCCGTCTGCTGCGCTCGCTCGTCGACCCCAACGCCGACGTCCGCCTGGACGCGCTCGCCTCGCTGGCGGACCGGCTGCTGACCGACGACACCGTCTCCGAGGCCTCGTTCTGCGCCGTGCCGTACCTGGTGGAGCTGGGTGCCTCCTACAAGGTCGCCGCCGACGTGCGGGACCGGGTGATCTTCCTGCTGGCCGCCATGGCGTTGGCGGGCAAGGGGTTCACCGAGGACGGCCGGCGCACGCACCGCCGGTGGAACGCTCTCGGGCGTGAGTTGCCACGAACCGCGCCGGACTGGCTGACCCAGACCCGGCACGCCGTCGCCCAGGGCGCGCCGAAGATCTTCGAGGCGCTGGCGTCCGAACGGGTCGCGTGCCTGGTGGCGCTGGCCTGCGCGGTGCCGGAGAACCTGCCCGCGTTCGTCGGTGGACTGATGAACGACATGATCGACCTGCCCGGCGAGGAGATGCTCGCCGACGCGGCCGAGATCGCCGTGACGCTGCTGAAGCGGTCGCCCGAGTTAGTCGGGGTGGATCGGCCGAAGGTGCTCGGCGAAGGGCTGGTGCGGCCGGCGCACCAGCCACGTGAGGTCGCCGCGGCGTTGATGGGCTACCGGTTCGCCCTCATCTCCGCGTACGGCGACGAGGGCGCCTGGTAGACCGCTCTTAAGCGATCACTGCCTCTTCGAAGGACTCCTCGACCGGCGTGGCGTCCTCGATCGCGATGGCGGGTTCCAGGGCACCGAGGCCCGTCCCCCACTCCTGGTCCGCGAGTGCGAACGCCGCGACGGTCAGCGCCGCCACGGGCGCCCCGACAGGCATGTTCTCGCGGTGCAGGTCGAGGTCGAGGCGTCCGCCGATCGGTGACGGGCTCAGCCGCAGCGTCGCGTGCGCAGGCTCCTCGGGGTGCGCCAGCCGGCACGCCCAGCCGGTGAAGATCACGCGGCGTTCGTCCACCTGGGTCGGTTGCACGGCACGCACGTTGGCGCCCACGGCACCGGAGCGGTGGTTGTCCGCGGCCTGCAGCACGCACTCCTCGAACTCCATGGAGGAGATGCCGAGGTCCCAGCCGGCGACCAGGGCGACCTGCACGAGCGCGAGCGGCAGCGTCGGGACGGCGTCCTCGAAGCACACCATCGCGCCGCCGTAGCGGGTGTTGATCTCGGTCGGCAGGAAGCCGTCCTCGGTCGCGATGCCGTCCAGCGTGAACGTGCCGCGGTAGCCGACGGTCTCACGCAGGTGCTCGCCGACGCGGCGGGCCAGGTTGCGCATCTCGTCGCGGATCCACACGGGCGGGTCGTAGTAGGACGCACAGCCCGCGTAGAGGAACTTGGCCTGGCCCTGGCGGCGCGGCACGACCATCTCGATCGGGCGCAGCACCGCGGTGCCGTCCGGGAACACGATGCCGTGCACGCTCACCGGAATGCCTTCCAGGAACGGCATCACGCGCACCTGGTCGCACTTGGGCGCGAGCACGTCGAAGGCCTCCTTGGCCTCCTCGTACGTGCGCACGCGACGCACGAAGTTCGCACCGCCGTTGATCGCCGGGCCGTCACCGGACCAGACGACGCCCGCGCCGCGGTCCAGGATCTCCGAGGCGCCCCAGAGACGTTCGAAGTCGAGGTCGAACACCATCGCGGGCGCACGGCGAGCGTTCAGGTCGTCCCAGAGCGCGTCGATCGTGGTCTTGTTCTCCAGCTCGACCCACTTGTGCTGCCGCGCGTTGAGGACCGGGCGGCCCTCGAACGTCGCGATCTCGTTGTAGGGCGTGCTGATCACCACGGCTTCTGCGTTCGCGTCGAACTCGTTGAGGATCGCGCGGACCTGGGCGCCGGGCTTGGTCAGCAGCTTGCTGAGACGGCGCTGCTCGACCGCGACGAAGCCGCCCTTGATGCCCAGTGACACCCAACGGGCGATCACCGAATCATGCAGCGGGGCGTGATCGTCGGTATCGAGCACGAGCGTATGGCGTGCACCGAGCGTATGGAGCTCGTGCGCGCGCTTAGCCAGACGCGTGCCACCGGCCAGCACAACCAGCCGGTCACCGAACAACCTGCCGAGGCGCTCGTTGAGCGCTGCGAGGACATGATTCATCGCCGAAAACTCGCTTAAGAGAAGCGGAGGACGTGACCGGCGATCGCCGGGTGACGCGTAGCGTAGAGCCACCCGGTATGTGTGTCGAAGCACGGTCCGGCAACGGCCGGATGAATGTTACGACGGGCCTGTCGGCTCAAGCCCGGCAACGAGTGGATCAGATGCTGATCTTGTCGCTCACTAGGAGCGTGCCGCGTCCCTGAGGACCTGGTCAACGCGGTTGAGGAAGCTGCGCCTGGGGTTGATCGCGGGCAGCGGTGCGGTGAGCTCGGCGGGACCGGGCGCGGGTGCGGCTCCCACGATCTCGGCCACGTTGCGCAGGAACTCCTGCCGCTTGAACTCGTGCACGGCTACGTCGTGCAGGAGTCCGGCGATGCTCGTGTGCACAGCGCGATGGGGGTAACTCACTCGTGTGTTATCGGCGCAACCCTCGTCGACCTTTAGGGTCAACTTGTGCGAGTTCTAGTGACCGGTGCCACTGGGTATGTCGGCCGTGCCGTGGTGCGTGAGCTGCGGGTTCATGGCCATGAACCCGTTTTGTCCCGTCAACGCATGTCAGAGCCGTTCGAGTCGCCCGATGTGGACGCCGTCATCCACCTGGCGGCCGTGGCGCGCGTGCGCGAGTCGTTCGAAGATCCACTTTCGTACTACGAGACGAACGTGGCCGGAACGCTCAACCTGCTGAAAGCCTTGAAGGGCCAACGATTCCTGCTCGCGTCGACTGGCACGGTGTACCGGCCGTCGGACGCTCCGCTGACCGAGGAGTCCGTCAGGGAACCTTCTTCCCCGTACTCGGCGACCAAGGCGGCGGCCGAGGACCTCGTGGCGTGGGCGGCGCGGTCCGGGCGGATCGGGGCGACCACTCTCCGTTTGTTCAACGTCGCTGGAGGTGGTGACACGGACACCAGTCGGGTGATCACCCGCGCCGTGGCGTGCGCCGCCGGAACGGTGCCCGGGATGGACGTCTACGGCGACGGTGGGGCCGTGCGGGACTTCGTGCACGTACGCGACGTTGCTGCTGCTTTCGTCGTGGCGCTGGAGGCTTGTTCCGTGGGCACGTCGTCGGTCTACAACGTCGCGGCGACGCCCGCGTCCGTGAAGGACGTTCTCGCGACCGTCGCCGAGGTGACCGGGCGGACCGTGGACGTGACGTGGAGGCCCGCACACCCCGGCGAGGCGCGATCACTGCGGGCCGACGTGTCGAAACTGCGTGCGCTGGGCTGGGAGCCGCGTTCGTCGGAGCTGGCCGAGATCGTCAGGGACCAGTGGCTCGCTTCGGCACCGGAATCCGGTCCAGGTCCTTCGCGATGACGATCTCGCCGTCGAACTCCTGCGCCGCCTCGGCGAGGAACTCGGCGGGGTCCTCGTAGCGCTGCGAGAAGTGCGTGAGGACGAGCTTGCGGACCTTGCAGTCCTGCGCGACGCGGGCGGCCTGCTGGGCGGTGAGGTGGCCGTGGTCGCCGGCGAGCTTCGTGTCGCGGGCGAGGTAGGTCGACTCGATCACCAGCAGGTCGGCCCGGTCGGCGAGCTCGAAGACGTTGTCGCAGAGCCTGGTGTCCATGACGAACGCGAACTTCTGGCCTTTGCGGGGTTCGCTGACGTCCTGGAGCTTGACGCCGTCGAGCTCGCCCTGGGCCTGGAGGATCCGGATCTGCGGGCCCTGGATGTCGTGCTCCTTCAGCTTCTCGGGGAGCATGCGGTGGCCGTCCGGTTCGACCAGCCGGTAGCCGAAGCTGTCGATGCCGTGGTCCAGCCGGTACGCCTCGAGCGTGCCGAACTTGCCCTCGGCGATCCGGCCGTCGTCCTCGACCGGCTCTTCCTTGATGTCCGCGGCGTCGTAGAAGGCACTGGCGTAGCGGAGGCGTTCGAAGAAGTGCGCGCCTGACTTCGGGAAGTGCGCGTGCACGGTGTGCGGGACGCGGTCGAGGCTGAGCCGCTGGACGATGCCGGGGACGCCGAGGCAGTGGTCGCCGTGGAAATGGGTGATGCAGATCCGGGTGATGTCGCTCGCAGCGGCGCCTGATCGCAGGAGCTGCCGCTGGCTGCCGTCGCCGGGGTCGAAGAGGAAGCCTTCGCCGTCCCACCTCAGCAGATAGCCGTTGTGGTTGCGCTGGCGCGTGGGAACCTGGCTGGCCGTTCCCAGGACGATCAGTTCCCGGACTGTCACCCCCTGACGTTAACGTCTGTCCCATGCGGAGCTTGGAAGCGGCAGCGTCGTGGCCTGTCGAGAACGTGGCCGTGGCCGTCGTGTCTTCTGCCGGTGTGGCCGGGTCGCTGGGTGATCAGCAGCGCGTGTTCCCGCTGGCGTCGGTGACGAAGCTGCTGACCTCGTACGCCGTGCTGGTGGCCGTGGAGGAGGGCGCGGTCGAGTGGGACCAGCCGGCCGGGCCACCCGGTGCGACCGTGCGGCACCTGATCTCGCACACCGCCGGTTACGCGTTCGACAAGGCCGAGGTGCAGGCCGCGCCGGGGACTCGTCGGATCTACTCCAACGCGGGCTTCGACGTGCTGGCATCTTTTGTCGGTTCTGCTTGCGAGATGCCGTTCGCCACGTATTTGCACGAGGCTGTTTTTGTGCCGCTGGGGATGAAATCTTCGGCATTGGTCGGTTCGGCCGGTGCAGGCGCCGAATCCTGTGCCGCTGACCTGGCGTTGTTCGCCGCCGAGCTGCTCGCGCCCAAGCTGGTTTCCGCCGAGCTGGTCGGCGAGGCGACTTCGGTCGTGTTTCCCGGGCTCAACGGCGTGCTGCCCGGTTACGGCATGCAGAAACCGAACGACTGGGGTCTCGGTTTCGAAATCCGTGACGGCAAATCACCGCACTGGACGGGGCTTTCCTTCTCACCGCGCACGTTCGGGCACTTCGGTCAGTCCGGCACGTTCCTGTGGGTCGATCCGGAGATTTCCGCGGCCTGCGTCGCCTTGACGGACCTGCGTTTCGGCCCGTGGGCGGTCGAGGCGTGGACGCCGTTCTCCGACGGCGTCCGAGCGGAACTCACTCAGCGAGCCTGATGGCGATCTGCCTCAGCACCTCTTGCACGTCGGCGTCCTCGTAGTCGTTCTCGTAAGCCTGAGCGACGCCGTGAAAGGCGTAGAGCAGCCCTGCCGTGAACCAGCCGAACTGCGACAGGACCTGGTCCATCGCCTGCTTCAGCGCCTGCGCGCCGGCCTCGTTCAGCTCACCGTCGACCTTGACCTCGTAGCTGAACACGCCCTCCTGCAACGACTTGAGGGCTGTGCGCAGGTAGTCGGTCGACTCGGCGCCGTCGTAGCTGAGCGTCAGGACGCCGAGCGCCCGCTGCATGATCTCGCGCTGATCCACGCGGCCACTCTGCCTGGTGCACGGCCGTGCGTCACGTTTTGACACCCCAACGCACCCACGCCGGGTCCTCCGGTTCGAGCTGACGCTCGAAGGCATCGGCGATCTTGTCGACGTCCCAGCCCTGGTTCTCGATGATGGGCGGCTTCGGCGACGTCTGCCCCATGACGTGCAACTTGCCGTGCGCGAACCTGATCAGCTGCCCGGTGACCTTCGCCGCGCGGTCGCTGAGCAGGTACGTGACCAGCGGCGCGATCGTCTCCGGCGGCGCGCTCTGGACGACGGCCTTGGTGTCGGCCACGGACATCCGCGTCCAGGCAACCGGGCACACGGCGTTGACCCGGATCCCTCTCTCGTGGAGCTCACTCGCCGCACCGGCCGTGATGCTCGCAACGGCACCTTTGGACGCGGAGTACGTGAGTGCCGTCGGCTGCCCGACCATCGCGACCGAGCCGAGGTTGACGATCGACCCCCTGCGCATGCTGTTGACCGCGGCGTTGGTGCAGTAGAGCGTCCCCAGCACGTTGATCTCGATGAGCTCGCGCATGTTCTGCGGGTCGTCTGCGCCGATCGCGGCCTGGTACCGGATGCCGGCGTTGTTGACGAGCCCGTCGATCCGGCCGAACGCCGCCGTGCAGGTGTCGACCATGGCCTCTGCCTGCTCGGGATCCGCGACGCTGCCGGCACTGACCACGGCCTTGCCGCCCTGGAGCGTGATGAGGTCGGCAACCTGCTTGGCGAGCGGCTCGTCGACGTCGTTGATCACCACGGCGGCCCCGTGCGCGGCGGCGTGGCCGGCGAACGCCCGCCCCAAACCCTGCCCGGCACCGGTGATGACCACGGCCTTGCCCGCCAGAATCCCCATCCCCCGAGTGTGGCGATCACAGCCGTGCGAGCGGTTGGTCACGTCGGCGAATGGCCACTGTCGGCGCCGAACGGCGTACGTGGGGCGACGACCGGTTGCCCGCTCGGTCAAACCGCTTTCCGCAGATCAACCACTGTGGAATCGATTGCTCCACGGGCTCGTTCCGAGTAGAAAACGGTGGCGCGACCCCTCGACGCGCCACCGTTGGCTCACGCCCCGAGCTACTCGCAGCGGCACGCGCAGTTCGAGAACGGTCCGATGGCGTTCGCAAACCTCTTGATGTTCATGTCCACAGCTCAACAGCGAACCGGGTGTCCAGGGCCCGGTTCTGGACGAAGCTGGACAACCCTGGACGTTCACAGTTGGGCGAGGGCCGCCCGCAGTCGTTCGGCATCCGGCACGCCGATCGCCTCGTACCGTTCCAAGGCCTGCTGCCAATGCCGTTTCGCGCTCACCGCGGCACCGGTGGACCTGGCGATGGTGCCGAGCCCTTCGAGGGCCCGTGCCTCTTCCAGCCGGTAGCCGTGTTCGGTCGCGAGGGCCAGCGCCTCGTGGTGGGCTGCACGTGCCGCCGGCTGGTCGCCGGTGAGGCCGCGGGCGAAGCCGAGGTGGTTGAGCACCTCGGCCTGCAGCGAGGAGTCGCCTGCTTCGCGGCAGATCCGCAGCGCGTCCTCGAACTGGACGATCGCGAGGTCGTGCTCACCTTTCGCCCTGTGCACGGAGCCGCGGAACTTGACCACGAACGCCTCGCCGATCCTGCTGCCCAGCGCGCGGTAGCCGGCCAGCGCCTCGTCGAACATCAGCAACGCCTCGCCGTGGTCGCCGAGCTGGTTGAGCACGTTGCCCAGGTTGGTCAGAGCGTGTGCTTGGCCGAGTTGGTCGTCCAGCGTGCGGAACGTCTCCAGCGCCGCGCGTTGGTTGGCCAGCGCGCGATTGAGCTCTCCTTGTTGTTCCAGGGTGACGCCGAGGTTCAGCAAGCCCATCGCGAGCTGCTGCGGCTGGTCGAGGTGCCGGAGCAGTTCGACGGACTCCTCGTGGGCGGCGATCGCCTCGTCGAACCGGCCGAGCGAGTCGAGGGTGATGCCGATGCTGCTCAACGTGTTGGCGTGGCGCCGGTGGTTGCCCAGCCGCAGCCAGACGTCCGAGCTCTGCCGCAGCCAGTCGAGCGAGTCGAGCGGCCTGCCCATCACCTCCGCCGCCACGCCGAGGTTGCGCAGCGCCTCGCCTTCCCCGGCCGGATCGCCGTCGGCCCGCGCGGTGTCGAGCGCGATGTGGTGCATGCGCATCGCCTGCGGCCCGCGTGAGGTGGTTTCGAGGTGCCGCTTGGCCACGTGCGCCAACTGCCGTGCCGCCGCGCCAAGCCCCGTGTCCGCGGCGAGCTTGACGACCTCGACCACGTTGTCCGCCTCGGCCGTCAGCCAGTCCCGCGCGACGTCGGCGTCGGTCAGCCACGGGATCTCCGGCCGTTCCGCGAGGTCGAAGTGGCGGGGATAGGCGAGCGCCAGTGCGGCGGTGTGCGCGTCGATGTAGTGGTCGATCAACCGCGTGGTCGCCGGACCGGCCACCGTCAGTTCCCGGCTGTAGGCGCGGAGCAGGTCGTGCATTTCGTAGCGGCCGTTGCCCTGCAAGAGGTTCGCTGCGATCAACTGCTCGACTCGGACAGCGGCATCGGCCAGATCGGTGCCGATGAGCGCGGCCGCGAGCGGAACGTCGAAGTCGCGGCCGGGATGCAGACCCAGCAGGCGGAAGAGTTCGGCTGCCTCCGGCCTGAGCTGCCGGTACGACCACGAGAACACCGCGCGCACCATGCTGCGCGGATCACCGCTGCTGTCGAGCAGGTCGAGCCCTTCTGCCCGAAGGTGGCGAACGACCTCCTTGAGCGGTTCGTGCCGCGCGAACTCGGCCGCGATCCGGATGGTGAGCGGCAACCGGGCGCACAGCTCCGCGAGCTCGATCGCCGCGTGCCGTTCGTAGTGGACGCGTTGGCCCAACAGGCTCTTGAGCAGCTCCACGCCCTCTTCCACCGTCAGCACGTCGAGGTCGATCCGGTGCGCGCCGTCCACGACGGCCAGCCCGGTGAGCGCGTCCCGGCTGGTGACCACGGCGAAGCAGGAAGCCGACGCCGGCAGCAGCGGCCGCACCTGCTGGGCGCTGCTCGCGTTGTCGAGCACGAGCAACACCCGCCGCCCCGCCAACGCCGACCGCAACAACCCGGTCCGCTCGTCCAGGCTCTGCGGCACCTCGCTGATCCCCAGCGCCCGCAACAGACTCAAGCCCGCATCGGCAGCCGACACCGGCGCGCCGACGTCGTAACCGCGCAGGTTCAGGTAGAGCTGGCCGTCCGGGAACTTCGCCGCCACCCGCTGCCCCCAGTGCACGGCGAGCGCCGTCTTCCCCACACCAGGAGTGCCCGTCAGCAACACCGTCCGGTTCGGTTGCGCCAACAGCCCGTCGAGCTCCCCGACCTCGGCCGCCCGCCCGGTGAACGCGGCCACGTCCGCCGGCAACTGCCTGGGCCGGGTGACCGACGGAGCCGGCTTGCTCGAATGCTCATGAGCAGCCACACGATCCCACGCGTCCGCCCACAACCGCTGGTCGTCCGCAGTGCCACCGAGCGCGATGACGATCCGGTCCAGCACCTCGGCAGGCAACAACGTCTGCCCGGTCAGGTACGTGTGGACCGTCGACCGAGGCACCTCGATCCGCTTGGCGAGGTCAGCCAGTGACACCCGCGTGCGCCCACTCCCCCGCGCCGCGTTGCCCCTGAGCACCTCGAGCTCGCGAACCAACTCCGCCCGCGTCGCCACCCGCCCCGGATCCGCCCCCACGTGCCCTCCCCTTACCGGACTACTCCAAACGTAGCCTCCGGGGTCTAACGCGACAGGGCGCGCCGCCGTTGCCTTTCACGGCGATCTGCCGTCAGTCGAAGTCGTACACGGTGGTGGCGATGTCTCGATCGGTCAGCGCTCCCACGATGATCGGCTCGATCAGTTCCCACCGCCCACCTGCGAGCCCACACCCGATGCGCGGCATGTGCACGCTCGCCTGGAGCCGTTCGGCGTGCTCAGCCACGGCGTGCAGGCAACGCTCGATCGCCTCGTACCTGACGGGCGGCCCGTTGCTGCCGGTGCGGGTTCCTCTCTGGCCCACCATGTTCGCGACCCAGATGTCCGGCTTCACCTGCACCAGCTGGACGGCGCCCAGCCCGAAGTCGTTGCCGGCCCGGTTGCGATGCCATTCGCGGAAGGCTTTCTCCGGCTCCGGCCACCGCTTCGACACGGCCAGCACGAAGCCCTTGCCCCAGCCGCCGAGGTCGTTGCAGACGTGGGCGACGATCTTCGGCCCCTTGGCCTGGGGGCTCGTCGCATCCCCTTTGATCACGCGCAACGTCTGCATGTCGCCGATGCCCTCCCTATGGCCTCTTGCCACTCGGCGTCCGTCACGGGTGGCGGCTCCTCCACCTGGGCAAATCCTTGCTGTGCCCCGGTTTCCTCCAGCAGGGCTGCCAACCACCGGCGGGCCGACCCGGCAGCAGCTTCCTCGTCCATCCCGGCGTCGATCGACACGCCCAGCACAAAGCCCCCGTCCCGGGGGAACGCGAGCATCACGAACTCCAGATCTGCGGGACGAAGCCCTTTGGACCTGCCCGCGTACAACGCCTCGCCCGATCGGGAACCACCGAGACCTCTTTCCAGGATCGCGGCAGCGTCCTCCGTGAACCACGTGGCCGACTCACGCCAAGCCAGCACGTGCCTTTCGAGGAAGTCCTCCACCACGCGCCGGTTCAGGTCTGGCAGCCGGACGTAGATGTCGAAGCAGGGCGCCATGAGGTCATCATGCAAGCGAGCGCCGAAACATGGCGACACAAATACGCAAAGAGCCCCTGCCGTGAACAACCGGCAGGGGCTCTTGATCTGGTGCGCTCGGCAGGATTCGAACCTGCAACCTTCTGATCCGTAGTCAGATGCTCTATCCGTTGAGCTACGAGCGCGAGTATTCAATTATAACCGATCCCCTAGAGGCTCGGCCTTGCGGAGGCTCCGGGATTTGAACCCGGGATGGGGGGTTACCCCAAACCGCATTAGCAGTGCGGCGCCATAGACCAGACTAGGCGAAGCCTCCCGGGACCATCCTTGGCCACGACGCATAGGTTACACAGGTCCCCAACCGAGTTGCAAAACGCCCCCCTCGTACCCCAGAACGTGCTGGTCAGGGCACGTACAGGAGGATCGAGAGGGGCGTTAAACGCCTGTTCACGCAACGCGGAGTGACCTAGATCATTCCGAGGCGAGTTCCAGGAACGGTTGGAGGGACTCGGGATTGCGGAGTGCGCCTCGGCTCACGGCACGATCCACGTCCATGCCGGCGAGGATCTTCTTGACCGGGACCTCGCACTTCTTGCCGTTCAGGGTGCGCGGGATCTCGGCCACGGCCACGAAGCGGTTCGGGACGTGGCGTGGGGAGAGCGAGGTTCGCAATTCCTGGCGCAGCAACGGTTCCACGTCGGGCAGGGCCACGCCGTCCAGGACGACGAAGCAGAGCAGCTCGCCCTCGCTCACGCCCGACGTGTCGATCACCAGCGAGTCGACTACGCCCGGGATGGACTCGACGACTCGGTAGAACTCGGAGGTGCCCATGCGGACGCCGCCGCGGTTCAGGGTCGAGTCGGAGCGGCCGTAGATCACGGCCGAGCCGCGTCGGGTGATGCGGATCCAGTCGCCGTGGCGCCAGATTCCCGGGTAGGTGTCGAAGTAGGCGTCGCGCAGGCGGGAACCGTCGGTGTCGCCCCAGAAGAAGACCGGCATGGACGGCATCGGCTTGGTGATCACGAGTTCGCCCACGGCGTCGTCGAGCGCCAATCCCGCCTCGTCGAACGCGTACACCGCGGCGCCCAGGGCTCGGCAGGAGAGTTCGCCGAGCCACACCGGGCGGTCCGGTGAGGCGGCCACGAAGGCCGTGCAGAGGTCGGTGCCGCCGGAGACCGAGGCGATCTGGACGTCCTTGCCCACGGCCGAGGCGATCCAGCGGAAGCCTTCCGGGGTGAGGGGTGCGCCGGTGGAGCCGACCACGCGCAGGCCCGTCAGGTCGTAGCGGGCGGACGGCTCGAGGCCTTCCTTCAGGCACGACTGGACGTACGGGGCCGAGGTGCCGAAGTAGGTGACGCGGTGTTGTTCGGCCAAGTGCCACAACGTGTTCAGCGACGGATAGGCAGGGCTGCCGTCGTACAGGACGATCGTGGTGCCGACCATGAGGGCGCCGACCAGGTAGTTCCACATCATCCAGCCGGTGGTGGTGAACCAGAAGAAGCGGTCGCCGGGGCCCAGGTCGCTGTGCAGGCCCAGCATCTTCAGGTGTTCCAGCACGATGCCGCCGTGGCCCTGGACGATGCCCTTGGGCAGGCCTGTGGTGCCGGACGAGTAGAGCACCCACAGCGGGTGGTCGAACGGCACCGGGGTGAACTCCAGCGCGGCGCCCGCGTTCGTTGCCAGGAGCTCCGAGAACGAGAGGGCGTCCGGCAACGACGAGCCGTTGTCCAGGTAGTCGATCAGGACGGTGGCGCGCAGCGAAGGGATCTGCGAGCGGATCTCCTCGACGACCGGGCGGCAGTCGAAGGACCGTCCGTTGTAGACGTAACCGGAGACCGCGACGAAGACCGTCGGCGAGATCTGGGTGAAGCGGTCGGCCACGGCGCGAGCGCCGAAGTCCGGGGAGCAGGACGACCACGTGGCGCCCAGCGAGGCGGCCGCCAGGAAGGCGATGAGGGCTTCGGGGGCGTTCGGGACGAGTGCCACCACCCGGTCGCCCGACGAGACGCCCAGAGAGGCCAACGCGGCCCGGAATGCCGCCACTCGGGAGCGCAGGGCTCCGAAGGTCAGCGAGGAGGTGACGCCGTCCTCGCGGTGGAAGATCACGGCGAGGTCGTCGTCGGCACCGCGGCGCAGGGCGTGCTCGGCGTAGTTCAGGGTCGCGCCGGGGAACCACTGCGCGCCCGGCATCTCCGCGGAACCCAGCACCCGCTCAGGGGGCGTGTGGAACTGGACGTCGAAGTACGAAGCCACGGCGCCCCAGAACCCCTCGAGGTCGGAGACGGACCACTCCCACAGCGACTCGTAGTCGGGGAAGTTCTGATCGCGGCCGGCTAGCCACGACCGAAAGGCGGTCATCCCGTTGTCCCTCGTGGGGTCGGGGCGCCACAGCAGTTCGACGTCGGTGTCGGTCATGCCCCATGTCTAACTCAGGCACAACCGCACGTCCATGTGTGATTGGCGGACTTGCCGTAGCCCACCGGTGTGGAACTATCCCGCCGCGAGCAGTTCGTCGACGGCGCTGGTCAACCGCGACGCGTCGGCGGGGGCCAGCACGAGCCAGCCGTCCTGCTTGCGGAGCAGATAACGGCCCTCACGCGTGTCCAGCCACGACACCGAACGGCCGGTCGGGCGCGGGACGCCGTCGCGGTTGCGGGCGGTGAGGCCCAGTTCGCCGCCGCCGATCCTGGACGTGACGATGCGCATCAGGGCGTGTGCCTCGGGTTCACGGATGCCGACGTCGCGCAGCACCTCCAGGAACGCCTGCTTGCCGTCCTGCTCGCCCGCCTTGCCCGCGCGGACGTAGTCGTCCCAGCGCACGTTCACGGCGCGGCCGGTGCCCGGTGCGAGCCCTGGCAACGATGACACCGTGGCCGAGGCCAGCGACGTCGGGCGGAACGGGTACAGGTGCACGTCGTTGTTCACGCGCGCGGCGAAGGCACCGCTCCAGCCCGCGCAGGCGATGCCGCGGGCCAGTTCGGTGCCCTTGAAGTACGCGATCTCCAGCGCGCGGTCGAACTCGCCGAGACCGGCGATCAGTGCGCGCAGATCCGGGTCCGGACGGTGCACGGTGCCTAATCGGCGAGCGTGCAGCGTCTGTGAACTGGCTTCGACGAGACGCTGCCGCGCCGCTCGGGTGGCCCCAACGTGGGGCGTCCCGAGCGGCACGACGCGGTCCTCGCCGTGCACGGCTTGCCAGAGCAGGAAGAACTCCTGCGAGCTCACCGTGAACTGGCGTTCGCTCACTGACCGATCACCGGCGGGGCCGCCTTGCGGTCCAGACCGAAGACGTTGTCGTCCTCTTCCAGATAGCTCGCGCTCTTGTGCTCACGCTCGTCGTTGTTGCCCTGACCCGCGGCGGGCGCACCGGCCATCGGCGCACCACCCATCGCGAGCGGGTTCTGGAACGCCTTGGTCTGACCACCGGTCGCCGCCGAGGCAGCGGCCGCGCCGGCACCCGCACCTCCGCGCGACACCTCGTTCACGCCCGCTGCGCCACCCGACGAACCCGCACCACCCGCACCGCCACCGCCTCCGCTTTGGCCACCGGAGTTGGACGTGAAGGGACGAGCCATGCCCATGCCGCCACCGAAACCACCGCCGCCACCACCACGGCCACCGCCGAAACCGCTGCCACCACGCGAGGACGCGTTGGTGGTGCCGCGGTTCTGGCCGGTCGTGCTGGTCGTGACCGGAGCTCCAGCGCCACCAGCGGTGGTGGTGTCCGGCGTGGTCGCCGGGCCGCGCGCGCCACCGAGGTCGGCTGCGGGCGGCGTCGGGTTGACCGGGTTCACCGGCGGGGTGAACTGCGAGGGCACGGTCTGGTCGACCGCGGCCGAGTCGCGCTGGAACGCCGCCATCACGTCCGCCGCGCGGCGGTGCGAGGCGTCGTTGGCCGCGAGGGCGTCGACCGGGCTGCCGCCGATGGCTTCGAAACCGGCGAACTCACCCGGCATCGTCGCCAGGCGCGGATCCTTCAGGCCCTGCACGCCGAACGCGTCGACCTGGTCCACGAACGCCACCCGGTCCTGCGCGCGCAGAACCGTGCTGGGCAACGGCGGATCGACCGGCACCGGCGCCGCGGGGGCCTGGGGAGGCGGCGGCATCGCGGCGCGAGCGGCCTCGACGTTGTTGGTCTCGGTGGTGATCGCGGCCGAGACCTTGTGCGCGTAGTTCGCAGTGTCGTCGACCCAGTTCGTGACCTCGGTCAGACCGTCACGGGCGAGCCTGGCCGAGTCGCTGTCCCAGCCGGTCGTCGAGTCCTCGACGGCCTTGAGCAGGTTCGTCCGCACGCCGGCGATGTCCTCGCCGATCTTCTGCCAGTTCGTCGCGGCGGCCTGGGCACCGTCGAGGTTCACCCCGGTGTGCACCATGTTGTAGAGCTGCTCGTGCGTGTACGTCATCCAGTCGACCGGCTCGTGCAGGTCGTTGCGGTCGTACTTGTCGTCGTCGTGGTGCGACGACTTGTTGTCCTTGTCGCCGTTGCCCTTGTTGTCGTGCGAACCCTGACTCACCAGGACCCCCCGGCGTTCTTCATCGACTTTTCGGCTTCTTCGTCGGCATCGCGGATGGTGTCGCGGTTGCGGCTCAGCGCGTTGCTGATGTCGTCCAGCACCTTGAAGAGGTCCAGCAACGCCTTCGCGGCACCGGAGTCCTCACCGACGGCGAGGTCGGAGAACCGCGCGCTGATCGCCTTGGCGACCGGGTTCTCACCCAGTTGCAGCGGCGTCGCCAGCTGGTCGGTCGCGCGCTTCCACAGGTCCATCACCTGGTCCCGGGCGGCATCGACCGCTTTGATCAACGCGTCCGCCGCGTCCACGTCGAGCGTCAGCTTGCCGCTGTCCGCCGCCTGGTCGAGCTTGGCCGCGGCGTGGCTCGCCTCCGCCTTGTCCACCAGCATCTGCTGCTGGAGCGCGGGTTTCACCGCGGCGAGCTGCTCAGCGGTGATCGGCGCAGTGACCGCCGAACTCACCTCTGGCGCCGCCGCCGGTGTCTCCGCGGGCGGCACCGTCCCTGTCGTCGCCGTGCCAGTCGTGTCGGTGCCTGTCCCGGTGCCTTCAGCCATCCCTCATAACCCCCTGCACTGCTAACTCGTCACTGCAGTACTGGGCGTTACTCACAGCTACACCCAGTCAGCCGTCCGAAGCACCCCTTAGATGTACCCGGACGACGGTTCGGTTCCAATCCGCCGTAAAGACTCTTACCTCATGTGAGCGTCGAACCAGTTCAGCGCACGAGACCATGCTTCGTCACTGGAAACGTCGAAACGCACCACATCTGACGCGGTTTCGGAGCTGATCACAGCATCACGAAGCTTGCTCACTTCTTCCGACTCGTCGTCCCGGTAGATGCCGAGCCAAGGGCAGGTCAGGTCGCCTGCGACGTCCACCAGCGCGGGCAAACCGTCCGAGAGCGGCTCCAGAATTCCGGGCCCCTGCACCGTGACCGCGGCCCCGATCGTCCTGCTCGCGGCTACCACCATCGCGACCGTGCCACCGGTGTCGAAGCCGACGACGCCCATCCGGTCAGCGCTGACGCCCTGCTGGCCCAGCCAGACGAACGCGACGTCGGTGTCAGCCAGAAGGCGGTCACCCGAAAGCTTGCTGATCTGTTGCTGGATGTCGTCGCCGTGCACGCGGTCCTCGTCGTAGAGGTGCGGTGCGATGGCGAGCCAGCCCTCGTCGGCCAGGCTGCTGACGAGCGTCCGCGTGCCCGCGGTCATGCCGCGAGCCTCGTGCAGCACCACGAGCCCTCCCCGGACGGCGGAGTCGGGTTCGGCGATCGTCACCCGCAGCTCACGGCCGTCGGTGAGGGAAAGCGTCTCGATGCGGGTACTGGTCATGTCTAACCCTCGCACGCCAGGGTGAACTCCAGTCAACGTGACCAATCGGACGGAGCAATGCGAGGATCGGGTGCATGACCGTGCGAACCCGTGCTGACCTGGCGTCCCTGCCGTCCTACGTACCCGGCAGGAGCATCCCCGGCGCCATCAAGCTCGCGAGCAACGAGGTGTCGGCCGGCCCGCTGCCGAGCGTCGTGAAGGCGATCGCCGACGCGGCCACCGCCATCAACCGGTACCCGGACTCCGGCTGCACCGAGCTCACCGCGAGGCTCGCCGACAAACTCGGCGTCCCCGCTGACCACCTGGCCCTCGGCTGCGGCTCGGTGACCCTGTGCCAGCAGCTCGTCCAGGCGACCTGCACCGAGAACGACGAGGTGCTGTTCGCCTGGCGGTCGTTCGAGGCCTACCCGATCGTCGTGCACGTGGCGGGCGCCAAGCAGATCCGCGTGCCGTTGACCGCCGAGCACGTGCACGACCTCGACGCGATGGCCGCGGCGATCACGCCGAACACGCGGATGGTCTTCGTCTGCAACCCGAACAACCCGACCGGCACCGCGCTGCGCACCGAGGAGATCGAGGCGTTCATCGCGAAGGTGCCGCGCGACGTGCTCGTGGTGATCGACGAGGCCTACAAGGAGTTCGTCGACGACGCGCACATCCCGGACGGCGTCGAGCTGGCGAAGCAGCAGTGGGCCGCCGGCCGCGACAACGTGGCGGTGCTGCGGACGTTCTCCAAGGCGTACGGCCTGGCGGGCCTGCGGATCGGCTACGCGGTCGCACAACCGCACGTCGCCGAGGCACTGCGGAAGGTCTACGTGCCGTTCAGCGTCAACGCGCTCGCGCAGGTGGCCGCGATGGCCTCGCTGGACGCCGAGGACGAGCTGATGGTCCGCTGCCGTGCGATCGTGGCCGAGCGGATCCGGGTGCGCGGCGAACTGCTCTCGCTGGGCTTCGAGGTGCCGGAGACGCAGGCGAACTTCGTGTGGCTGCCGCTCGGCGAGCGCACGGCCGCGTTCAACGAGCACTGCCTGGCGCACAAGGTCGTCGTGCGCGCGTTCGTGGGCGAGGGTGCCCGCGTGACGATCGGTGAGCCGGAGGAGAACGACGCCTTCCTGGCCGCCGCACGGGCTTTCACCGCCTGAGACCTGCTCCAGGACCTACTTCGTGAGCAGCTGAACGATCGCCGCGACTCCCACCACCACGATGACGCCGCGCAACACGGCGGGTGGGAGTTTGCGGCCGATCTTCGCGCCGATCTGGCCGCCGACGACAGACCCGACGGCCAGCAGCAGCACGGCCAGCCAGGCCACGTCGGCGATGAAGATGAACAGCACGCCCGCGACCAGGTTCACGAACGCGGTCAGCAGGTTCTTCAGCGCGTTCATCCGCTGCAGGTGGTCGTTGACGAGCACGCCCATGATCCCCATGACCAGCACGCCCTGCGCGGCACCGAAGTAGCCGCCGTAGATGCCCGCGGCGAAGACCCCGAGCCACAGCAGCACGCCGCCGTCGTTGTCACTGCGCTTGTGTGAGAGCTTGCGGTTGAGCCATGGCTGGATGACGACGAGCACCAGCGCGATGACGATCAGCACCGGCACGATCGCCTTGAACGCCTTGTCCGGCAACGTCACCAGCAGGATCGCGCCGACGATGCCACCGAGGATCGACGCGGGCAGCAACCGGGTGATGCGGTCCTTCTGGCCCTTCAGCTCCTCGCGGTAGCCCCAGGCGCCGGACAACGAGCCGGGCACCAGGCCGAGGCTGTTGGACACGTTCGCGACCACGGGCGGGTAGCCGACGGCCAGCAACACGGGGAACGTCACGAGCGTGCCGCTGCCGACGACGGTGTTGATGCCGCCTGCGAACACACCCGCGATCACCACCGCGATTGCTTCCCAGACCGTCATGTCCACCCCCGTACCCACTGGTTAGCGACGCTAACACTCCACTCGGGACGGCGAAGTGTGTCGCTAACTACAACAGGCCCGGCACTCGAAGTGAGTGCCGGGCCTGCGTCTGGATCTTCAGTTATGCGATCTGGCGGCGACGTCCGACGACGCTGGCACCAAGGCCGAAGGCCACGAGCAGCGCGCCGAGCAGGCCGAGGCCCAGCACGGACGCACCGGTCTTGGCCAGCACCTCAGCCGTACCGCCGCCGGAACCACCGGACGCGACCGGCGTGACGACGGCCGGCTCCTGGTCCTCCGGCAGCGGGTAGCCCGGGTCCTCGACCTCGGGGCCGGGCACGAGGTTGAACACCTGCACCCACTGCTCGCCGCCTGCCCGCACGAGGAACCACGGGTTCATCCGGCGGATCTCGACCTTCCACGGACCGGGCACGACCACGTCGTACTTGCCGACCGGCAGCTGCGAGACGCCGAAGCCGCCCTGGGCGTCGGTGATCGTGCGGGCGACAACCTTCTTCGTGCCGGCCTCGACGATGACGACGGTCGTGTCCGGCTTCGGGACCTCGGTCCAGTTCTCGCCGTCGGTCACGAGCTTGCCGCGCGCGTCGGCGCGCAGGCCGACCACCTTCAGCTCGTCGCCGGCGCGAGCGGCACCGGGGTCGGACGAATCGGGGGCGAAGGCGCAACCGAGGGTGGCGTAGCCGATCGACCCGGCCTCCTCCGGCAGCGGCCCGTTGACCCGGAACGTGCGCTTCTCGCCGTTCGGCACGGACACGCCGCCGCCGTCCCATGCGAGGGCGCCCCAGCCGGGACCGTGGTTGGAGATCTCGCCGGGCTCGCCGGGGCCGCTGCACAACGCGTTCACGGTGGGCAGGTCGGCACCGGTCTGGTTGTCCAGCGTGATGTCGGCTTCCCAGCTCTCGGCCGCCGTGTAGACGTCCTTCGTGAACTTGACGGCCGCGAAGAACTTGTCCGAAAGCGGACGCTCCGCACCGACCTCGAGCACCGACTCCGCGTTGGCGCTGACGGTCAGCCTGTCGGTGTAGGAGCCGGGCCGCACCCAGCCGTCCGGGTACGAGGCGTAGAAGGTGTAAACGCCGACGGGGATGTTCTTGAACGACGCGCGACCGGCCTCGTCGGTCTTGCTGGAGCCCCAGAAACCAGGCCGGGTGCCGCCGCTGACGGACACCTCGACGTTCGGGAACGGCTTCTCGTCCGCGTCCTTCTGCTTGTTCTTGTTCGCGTCGGCGTAGAGCACGATCGCCGCGTCACCGCTGAGGTACGTGACGGTGGTGGTCGCGATGGCATTGGTGGCGCCGGGGTTGTAGTTGATCGGCGTGAAGACCTGGACCGGCAGGTTGACCTTGTTGTCGCCGTTCAGCCAGCCCGCGGTGCCGACGACGGTGATCTCCCTGGTCTCGCCGGGCCACAGGTACACCTTCTTGCTCTCGTCGCCCATGTCGCCGAACTGCGACCGGTCGAACTCGAGCACGTTGCGCAGGTCCGGCGTCAGCGGACCGAGGCGCAGGCCGACCTGGGCCTCGTGGCCCCTGCCGACGTTCTTCACGGTGATCGTGGCGCGCATCGGCTCGGCGATGTCGTACGAGGCCTTGTCGAAGCTCGCTGCGACGATGATGGTCGGGCGGTGGCTGACGTCGGGCACGTCGACGTCGCTAGGCACGACGTTGAGGTCGCGCTGGACCGTCTGGTCGGCGACGATGTCGACGACGAACTCGTTGCCGTCCTGCGGCTTCCACTTGCCCGCGACCTGCAGCACGACCTTGCCGGGGTTGAGGCTGTAGATCCTCAGGGTGCCGTTGCCGTCGACCAGGATGGTGTCTTTGAGCGGGCGGCGCGTGACGGGGTCGAGCACGTTCACGACCGCGTTGCGCAGGAGCTCGCCGTTCTCGGCGTTGACGACCTTGCCCTCGAACGCACCGTTCACGCCGGTCACGTCCGCACGGACGTTGCCGAACCACGCGGCGCCGTTGGTGTTGCGGCCGTTGTTGCCGAAGAAGCAGTTGGCGTAGATCCACGGGTTGGTCAGCTTCGGCATGTCCGTGGTGACGAACACCGTGATCTCACCGTTGGCCGGCACCGTGACGCCGGGGCCGTCCGGCTGCAACGCCGAGAAGTTGTCGCTGTTGAGGTATTCCGGGCCGTAGCCGTTGCAGACCGCGACGATCCGTTCGAGCGGCAGGCTGCTGGAGTTCTTCAGCGTGATGTTCAGGCCGGGCTTCTCGCTGGCGTGGTACTTCGGCTTGTCGAACGCCATGGTCGCCGTCAGCGTCTCGCGCACGGGCGCGACCACGGGCACCTCGAAGTACGCTTCCTTGCCCGCCTCGATCACGAACTCGCGGTGACCGGGCTTCACGGCCCGCTGGTCGTTGCCGACCTGCGAGATCGTGTACTTGCCGGCGATGGCGCTCCACACCTTGAACGCACCGTTGGCGTCGCCGTGGCCCCAGACGTCGCCGACCGGCGTGCCGCCCCTCGCGACGAAGTACGAGTTCGCGAGGCCCTCACCCTGGTCGAACCGGCCGTTGTTGTTCGCGTCGACGTAGATCACGCCGGACGCGGAACCCTTGACCTGGCGGATCTGCAGGTACAGGTCCCTGCCGTTGTCACCGGGCGTCGGGTCGGCGATGCCGTCGATCGTCGCGCGGAACTGGAAGGGCACCGAATCGGTGGTCGGGGTGGACGGCCGCAGCACGACCCGGAAGGACTTCTCCGCACCGGGCAGGAGCGACGGACGGCTGCCCAGGTCGCCGGCACCGGTGACGAGCCACGCCTGTGTGCTCTCGTAGCCGAGCCGGATGTTCGGCGCGGGCGCGGCGCCCTTGTTCTTCACGGTGAGCGTGAGACCGAGGTCCTCACCCGCCGGGTACTCGGCGCGGTCCGGGGTCACGGTCACGGCCAGGTCGGCGCGTGGCTCGTTCGCGAGGGCAACCAACGGCGGCACGGCCGCCTGCTCGTCCTTCTTCTCGTCCTCCGGCTTCGTCTCCGGGGTGGACGGGGCCGTGGTCGGAGGCGTGGACGGCTCGACGGGAGTGGTGGACGGCGGCGTGCCCGGCTCACTCGGCGAGGTCGACGGCGGCGGCGTGCTCGGCTCGCTCGTCGACGTCGACGGCGGCGTGCTCGGCTCGGTCGTCTGCGTCGGCTCGACGGCCGACGTCGGCGTTTCCGGCTCCTGCGCGAGCGCCCCGGTGGTGGCGGCGCCGAACGCGAGCACGGCAGCGGTGGTCAAGGCCCCGATTCTGAGCAGGGCACGACTGACAGATCTTTCGGACAATGGAATCCCCCATAGATCCCTCGTGGTGAGTCCGCCGACGTCATGCCCCCGCGCGCGCCTGCAGAATGCGGTGAAGCTACCCCAGCGAACTCTCTTGTGGAAGCCGGTTCCACCTCACACGCTCCATTTTGGAGGGAGCGTGTGAGGTGAAACTCAACGTGTAACGCTCCTGGTCTCAGGCTTGCGCCGGTGGATGGTCAAACGCTCCTGCGTCGACCGGCAATGCGCGCGCCGAAGCCGAATGCCACGAGAAGCACCGCGACCACGCCTAGTCCGAGCACGCTGGCGCCGGTCTTGGCGAGCGCGCCACCGGTGCCGAAGCCATTGCCCTGTTCGTCCTGGTGGCCGTTGTCGCCACCGCCCGGCGGCGCGGGAGCCGGACCGGGCACCACGAAGAACGAGCTGCGCGTCAGGCTGTCGGCCCCGACGCCGACGTGGCCGCCCCACTCACCCTCGAACTTCCACGGACCGTCGACCTGCACCCAGTAGTCGCCCGCCGGGACACCGTCGAAGCGCACGTTGCCTTCAGCGTCCGAGACCGCCTCGGCGACCATGGCGCCGTATTCGCGGTCGGTCATCAACAGGACCCTGGTGTTCGGGATGGCCTCGCCGGGGTCAACCTCGTGGTTCTTGTCGCGGTCGTACGCGAGCGATCCGGCCAGGGAGCCCAGCCCGCCGGGAACGGCTGCCCAGTCGTAGGCGGTGACGAAGTCGGTGTTCCACCCGGCCCACGGCCCGAAGTCGCAGTTCACGACCACCTTGTTCTGCCAGCGCGCGCCCTGGGGCACCTTCTCCTTGATGACGAACGTCCTCGTCTCGCCGGCGCCGAGCGTCACACCCTTGTCTCGAAGATCGCCCCAGCCCTCGACCATCGGCCACTGGCCGAGCTGGTTGCTGTCGCCCACCCGGTTGCACGCCGCCTGGATGCCCTCGACCGCGTAGCCGGCCCGGTTGGACAGGGTGACGGTGATCTCGGCTTCCTCACCGATCGAGTAGACCGACTTGTCGAGCACCATCGTCGCCACGAGCGCCTCGGAGGCCGGGCGCTCCGCACGTGCGGTGAGCTGCACGGGCGTCCCCGGCACCACGCGGATCTCCTGGTTGCCCTCGACGTGCACGACCCACCCACCGGCCAGCGTGTAACCGACGTAGTAGTTGCCGGACGGGATGTTCTTGAACGAGTAACGACCGTTGGCGTCCGTCGTGGTCTTGACGTACCCGTACGGCACACCGCCGTTCGCCTCCACCAGCACGTCCGCAGCTACCTCGCCGGGATCCTGCTGCTTGTTGTGGTTGCGGTCGATGTAGACGACGCCGTTGATGTCACCGGTGGTCTGCACGACCTCGACCTCGGCGCTGTAGGTGTTGCGGCCGGGGTTCGGCACGTCGATGTACTCGAGCATGCCGGAGATGTCGAGCTTGCCGTTGTCGAACTTGCGGATCTTCGCCGTGATGTTGAACGTGTGGGACGCGCCGGCGGGAATCCGCACGCCGGGACCGTCCCACCTGGCGTCACCCCATTGGCTGCTGGGGATGTCGAGGTCGGAGTACATGTCCTGGATCCGGAGGCGTTCGGCGGTCTTGCCACCGGAGTTCGTCACGATGACGTCCACCCGCACGAGCTCGTGCGACTCGTATCGCGTCTTCTCGAACTTCGCCGTGGCGCGCAGATATGCGGCCGACGCGTACTTCACGAACTTCTCGGCCGTGCCGCCTTGTTCGGTGACGTGCACGAGCCCCTGGTTGTCGTCGGTGAGCGCCCACAACCCGCGGGGCACGACCCGGTAGTCGCCGGCCTTCAGACCGGTGAACTCGGCCTTGCCGTCCTGGCCACTGGTGCGTTCGGCGACCTCGGCGCCGGTCTTCAGGTCGAGCAGCAGGATCTTCGCACCGCTGACGGCCTCACCGGCGTCGACGCGCTGGTTGGCGTTCTTGTCCTCGCCGAACACCATCGAGTACGTGATGCCGCCGACCACCTGCGCCCGGAGGTCCACCTTCGGCCCGTCGGTGTTCCAGCTGATGTTCGGGGCGAAGTCACAGGCGAGCGTGACGACGCCCGCCGTGAGGGCGCCCTGCGGGATCTTCTCCTCGACCGTGATCCTGCGCTGCTGACCGGGGTCGAGCGAGAAGCCCATCTGCAGGTACCACTCCTGGCTGGTACCGAGTGCGTGCCGGGTCTGCCCGCGGTTGCACTCCGAGGAGATGCGGTTGATCCGGCGAGTGGAGTTGTTGGTGAAGGTCGCCGTGATCTTCGCCTTGCCCGGGTACTCGTAGCTGTCGCGGTCGAGCGACGCGGTGACCGCGAGCTGCTCCGAGTAGGGGCGCTCCGCCCGCACCACCATCTCGGTCTTGGCGTTCGCGGTGACCGTGAGCATGTTGCCGTTCATGTCGGCGCGGTGCACGACCCAGCCGTCTTGCAGCTCGTAGACCGGGTTGTAGGTGCCCGGCGCGACCCCGGCGAACCCGAACTTGCCGTCCGCGTCGCTGGTCGTCCGGTGCGGGGTGCTGCCGTAGAGGTTGATCACGCCGCCGGAGATCGCCTCACCGGGATCCTGCTTCTCGTTGCCGTTCTTGTCGCCGTAAAGGACACCGGTGACGTTGTTCTCCGCCTGCTGCTCCTGCTGCTGTGCCGGGGCAGGAGGTGGTGCCGGCTGCTCGCTGGTGGGCGGCGGCGCGGTGGTCGGCGTCTCGGTAGCCGACGCTTCCGTGCTCGGCGGCGCTGTTGTCGCCGTTGTTTCGGCGGGTGCCGGAGGCGCGCTCGTCGGGTCGTCCTGAGCGAACGCCGCGGAGTTGAACACGAGCGCAGCAGCGGTGACCAACGCACCGATTCTGAGCGCAGCAGTGAACGAGCTACTACCTGACAACGGATCCCCCAATAAGACCCCGACGTTGTGTCTGCCGACGTCAGAGCCCCCGCACGCGTCCGCAAGACGTCCGAAAAGTACCTCAACCAACGTGCGCGCGGAAGTGTCGATGCGGTCACGAAAATAGGTCCAAGATTTTCTTCTGGCGAGGGCAACCAAGGGTCTTGGAAAAGCGTGAGCATCGCGGGGAGGACTGTGTCCGTTGGTGGCATGCTGGTCGCCGTGACGCCGGAGGACCTAGCGCACCTGCGCAGGGCGCGTGACCTGATGGACCGCGAATACGCGAGCCCACTGGACGTGCCCGCGATGGCCCGCGCCGCCCTGATGTCGCCGTCGCACTTCTCGCGCCAGTTCCGCGCGGCCTACGGCGAGACCCCGTACGGCTACCTGATGACCAGGCGCATCGAGCGCGCCAAGGCGTTGCTGCGCCTGGGAAAGCTGTCCGTGACCGAGGTCTGCGTGGAGGTCGGCTGCACCTCGCTCGGTTCGTTCTCCTCCCGCTTCACCGAACTGGTGGGCGAAACGCCGTCCGCCTATCGTTCGCGCCCTCATTCAGGCCTGGCCGCGGTACCGGGCTGCCACCTGAAGGGCCTGACGAGACCGAGCAGGTTTCGAGAAGCGGCGCCGCGCCCGCCTTCCTAGGCTTCGCTGCATGAAGCTCTCGCACACGTTCCTCTTCGTCCACGACCAGGACGCCGCCAAGAAGTTCTACCGCGACGTCGTGGGCCTCGAGGTCCGCACCGACGAGTCGGTGGAGGACTACCGCTGGCTGACCGTCGGCCCCGCCGACCAGCCGGACATCGAGATCGGCCTGTCCCTGGTCGGCCCGCCCGTCCCACCGACCGACTACGAGACGCTGAACGCGTTGCTGGCCAAGGGATCCCTGCACGGCGTCATCTTCGAGCTGGACGACGTGGACGCGAAGTTCGAACAGGTCCGCGCAGCCGGCGCCGAAGTCCTCCAGGAGCCGATCGACCAGTTCTACGGCGTCCGCGACTGCGCGTTCCGCGACCCGTCCGGCAACATGATCCGCTTCTCAACCCCACGTTCCGTCACGCCGTAAATCGCTTCTAACTCGGGCCGTTGGCCTGCTTTAGTGGTGCCTTCTGGCGCACTTACGAGACAAGGTCGATGCCATGGGCAGCCCCGGACACACCGGGTGCCTCCGCAGTACCCGGTGATACCTCGCATCCTTTCGTTGCGATCACCAGGAGCTTCACCTTGACGTGGTACACCACTTTCTTCACCGACCTCGCAAACTCCTTCTGGCGCGGCGCAGTCCAGCCCGCGCAGACCGTTGCCGAGATCGACTTCGTAACCGGTTTCACGACAGGCTCACGCGTGCTGGACGCGCCGTGCGGCAGCGGCAGACACAGCATCGAACTGGTCGGCCGCGGCTATTCGGTCATCGGTCTCGACATCTCATCAGAAGCCATCGCTTTCGCCCGCACGTTGAACTCGGACGTCGACTGGCGCCTGGACGACGTCCGCAACCTCGCCTCGCACGGCGTCACGGCGGACATCGCCATCTGCATGGGCAACAGCTTCGGCTATCTCACCCATCCGGAATCCGAGCAGTTCCTAGCCGACCTGGCCGCGGCCGCACCCGTAGCGGTGCTCGACTACGGCTGCGCGGCGGAGGTACTGCTGCCTTCGCTGCCAGGCGAGATCCGGATGTCGGCGGGCGGCGTCGACATGATCGCCGCCAACTCGTACGACGTGGCAACCGGGCGGCTGCTGATCGACTTCACCTTCACCGATGGTGAGCGGGTGCAGCGGTCTGGCTGCGTCCAGCACGTTTACCCGGCCGGAGAGCTCAGCCGGATGCTGATTGCGGCCGGGTTCTCGTCGGTGGAGCTGTTCGGTGATACCGATGGCAGTGCGTTCGGAATTGGCAGCCATCGGTTGCTGGCGGTGGCGCGACGCTGAAATGCAGAAGGCCGGGGCATTGCCCCGGCCTTCGTCAGCTGCGGAAGCGGAGGGATTTGAACCCCCGGACGGTTGCCCGTCTCCCGCTTTCAAGGCGGGTGCATTCGGCCGCTCTGCCACGCTTCCCCGACACCAGGCGGTGTCAGCCGAGAAGCCTAGCCGTTCGACTCCCGCAGGTGTGTCATGACCCGGTCGAACACCTTGGCCAGGACTTCGCCTTCCTCGGGGGTGATCAGGTCGACGATGTGGGCTCGGACGCCGGCCAGGTGGGTCGGGGCGGCGTTCACCAGTTGGGACATGCCCTTCTGGGTCAGTTCGGCCAGGACGCCTCTGCCGTCTTCTGTGCACTCGCGGCGCAGGACGAGGCCTGCCTTTTCCATTCGGGCCACCTGGTGGGAGACGCGGGACTTCGAGGAGGCCACGTCTTCGGCCAGTTGGGTCATGCGCATGCGTTGGTTGGGTTGCTCGGAGAGGCGGACCAGGATTTCGTAGTCCGCCAGTGACACTCCGTGGGTGTCCTGAAGCTCTCGGTGCAGCCGGTCCATGAGCATGGAAGAACCGTTCACGTAGGTGCGCCACGCACGCATCTCGCCGTCGTCGAGCCAGCGCGGCTCCTGCTCACTTGACGTCACGCGAACAAGGCTAAACCCGCGCATGACGATCGAGTCATTCCTCTGGAAAACGGGGCGTCGGCGAGGCAGACTCCTCCGCCGTACACGCGCGTTAACCACGCCTTGGAGAGGCTTCTAACCCATGAGTTCGTTCAGACGGCTTTCCGTTCTGGCGATCACCGCCGCCGCGGCCACTGTCATCAGCGCAACCGGGCCTGCCCAGGCCGATGTCCAGTCCCTGCGCGGGCGGGGCACGGTTGACGTGCGGCTGATCGGGATCAACGACCTGCACGGCAACCTCGAGCCGCCCAGCGGGTCGTCGGGGCGGGTCATCCTGCCGGACGGCACGACCGTCGACGCTGGTGGTGCCGCTTTCAACGCGACGCACATCAAGAACCTCCAGAAGGAGGTCAAGAACTCCGTCGTCGTCGGGCAGGGTGACCTGATCGGCGGGTCGCCGCTGGTGTCGGCGCTGTTCCACGACGAGCCGACGATCGAGGTGCTCAACAAGGTCGGCATGGACACGACCGCGGCGGGCAACCACGAGTTCGACGAGGGCTACAAGGAGCTTCTGCGCATGCAGCGCGGTGGCTGCCACCCGGTGGACGGTTGCCAGTTCCGCGACAACTACCCCGGCGCGAAGTTCCCGATCCTCGGTGCGAACGTCACGCACGCCCAGTCCGGGCTGCCCGCGCTGCCGCCGTTCTGGGTGGAGATCCGCGACGGTGTGCCGATCGGGTTCATCGGCATGCCGCTCAAGGACGTGCCGATCCTGGTCGACCCGAACGGCATCAAGGACGTCAAGTTCGGTGACGAGGTCAAGGCGGCCAACAAGTACGCCAACCTCCTCGACGCGATCGGCGTGAAGTCGATCGTCCTGCTCGTGCACCAGGGCGACCAGGTCACGTCGACCGGTGGCGGGCCCAACGCCTGCAACGTGTCGCCGATGAACCCCGGCAGCTACATCGCCACCAACGTCAGCCCGAAGATCGACGCGGTCTTCTCGGGTCACAGCCACCAGCACTACAACTGCGTGGTCAAGGACCCGGCCGGCAACCCGCGCCCGTTCATCGAGGGCCTGGCGTTCGGGCGTGAGCTCAGCGTCGTCGACCTCAAGATCGACCGCCGGACGCGCGACGTCGTCCGCGGTGAGACCAAGGCCGAGAACAAGATCGTCACCCGCACGGTCGCGGCGGACCCGCTGATCCAGTCCGTGATCGACGTGGCGAAGACGAAGTCGGCACCGATCGCGAACCGGCAGATCGGCACGATCAAGCAGGACATCCCCAAGGCGGCGAACGCCAACCTCGAGTCGCCGCTGGGCAACCTGATCGCCGACTCGCAGCTCGCGGCCACCGCGGGCAACGGCGCGGTGCTCGCCCTGATGAACCCCGGCGGCGTGCGCGTCGACCTCACCTACGCCAGCAGCCCCGCGGGCGAGGGCGACGGTGTGGTCACCTACAACGACGCGTTCACCGTGCAGCCGTTCAGCAACATCCTGCAGACGATCACGCTGACCGGTGCGCAGCTCAAGAACGTGCTGGAGCAGCAGTTCAGCGCGACGAGGACGTTCGTTCTGCACCCGTCGGCCGGCCTGAAGTACAACTGGTCGGCGTCCGCGCCGTTCGGCTCGAAGATCTCCGACATCGTGCTCAACGGAACCCCTGTCGACCCGAACGCGAGCTACCGCGTGACGATCAACAGCTTCCTGCAGGGTGGCGGTGACGGCTTCAGCGAGTTCACCAAGGGCACGAACATCACCGGTGGTGGCATCGACCTGGACGCGTTCGCCGCGTACCTGACGGCGCACCCGAACCAGGGTCCCCCCGCGCTCGACCGCATCACGAAGCTGCCGTAACCGCAGAACGCGGTTGAAGGCCATCTCGGCGACGAAAAGTCGCCGAGATGGCCTTTTTCGTGTGTCGGATTGCTCCATTTGATCTAGGGTGAGGGCCGATGTCCTGGTTGCGTCGGCTCCTGCTGCTCGCCGGTCTGATGACCGGCGCCTGGCTGCTGGGCAGCGCAGGTGAGGCGAACGCCGACGTCAAGGTCGAGATCGACCAGCTCAAGGTCGAAGTGCGGCTCCCCGTCGTCGACATCGGAGTGAAGGTCGAGACCGGGCTCGTCCCGCAGCAGCCGGAAGCGCCCGTCCCGCCGAAGCCGGATCCGCGCGTCGAAACTCCCGCTCCGCCTCCTGCAGCGCCGCAGACGCCTCAGCCGGCCGTCGAAACGCCCGTCCAGGCAGAGGTGCCGCAGCAGGCCACACCGCACGCACCACCTCAGACGCGGCCCACCAACCCCGCGCCCGTCCCGCAGCAGCCACAACCGCAGGCCGAGCAGCCGATCACCGGCACGCTCCCGCAGAGCGGCGCTGGGGCGAGCGCGAGCGGTGGCCAGATTCCGGTGGGCACGCTGCCGCACGTGATGCGGCCGCCCACCACCACGACGTCTCTCATCAGCACAGAACAGCAAGACGTGCCGCGCATCGTGCGCGCGGAGGAGCCGACGTTCTCGCCTGACTGACCCCGTGCGGGTCTCCACAGCCACGCACAGGTCAATCACTCCAGGGAGAACAGTCATGCGCAAGAACCTCAACCGGACCATGTCCGCCGCACTGCTGACCGGCGGACTGCTGGTCGCGACCGCCGGGTGGGCTCAGGCCATTCCCGTGCCGATCAACATCGACGACGAGGTCCGCGTCGGCAACCTGGTGAGCGTCCCGGTCAAGGTCTGCGGCAACGCGATCAACGTGCTGGGCAACAGCGACGCCACGTGCGAGGAGAAGCCCGCCGCGCGGCTGCAGGCCGACAAGGCCCTCGTCTCCGCGCCGGTCACGGTGTGCGGCAACTCGGTCGGCGTCGCCGGCGGTGGCGACGGCAGCTGCGGCACGACCAAGCCGGAGGAGCCCAACGGCACCATCGAGGCCCCGGTGACGGTCTGCGGCACCAGCGCGGCCGTGCTCGGCACCGCGAGCGGTGACTGCGGCAAGACCGACGTGCCCGAGGAGCCCCAGCCGGAAGACCCCAAGCCGGAGGACCCGAAGCCCGAGGAGCCCCAGCCGGAGCAGCCGGGCGAGAACCCCGGCAACGGCAACCCCGGTGGTGGCAACAACGGTGACAACTCCGGTGGCGGCAACACCGGCGACGACTCGGGCGCGGGCACCCCGCAGACCGGCAACAAGGCTTCGCAGTCGCAGCAGCTGGCCTCGCCGATCCCGAACCTGTCGAAGACCGGCGCCGACCCGCTGGAGTTCCTGCTGGTGGGTCTGGGCCTGATGACGGCGGGCGTGATGGCCCGCCGCGGCGCTCGTCGCGTCACCAAGGCCTGACCACCAGGGCCTTTTCTTCGAGGCCTGATCGTTTCCTGATCGTTTTACGACAATCGCCCGGCGAGTGCTCACTCGCCGGGCGATTGCTGTCTGCACAGTCGATCTCCGCAGGTCACCCGTCTGACTTCACCAATTCAGGTTTCGGGTGAGGTGTTGAGAAATGTGACGATCAAGCGCATGCTCGATAACGAGCTGGCAACCGGTAGGTGAATGAACTAGACCACCCGGAGGCCACGCCCAGAAGGGGTAGGTGGTGCTGTGCAGGTATCTCCTCGCTGTGGCGAAACGCGGTCTGTTGCATCCCCGCGAGTGGATCGGACGTGAACGGTCCGGTCGCGATTGCGTAGCAACGGACACGAGGTTTCGGGTGCCCAGGCGCCATCGGCGTCGCTCGGCGCACTTCGACGCTGTTGAGCTCGGCATCGGTTTCGTCTCATGGCGTCACCGGTTGAGCGCCACGCCAACTCTCGTGGGCCGTAGTCGTCACTACCAAATGGGAAGTCCTCGGTGCGGTGCCCCGACGTCGGGCTCCGCACCGAGGCATGTTTCGTGCTTTATCGTTTGCGGCACCCATGGGGTCCTTGGCAGGAGGATTGCGGTGCAGTTCAACGAAGGCGCGGAACTCGATCTTTCCCAGGTTTCGGACCAGCGGGGCGTCGGTGGCCGAGTGGCCGGCGTCGGCGGTGGCCTCGGCGTGGTCGGCCTCATCATCTACTTCCTGGTGCAGCAGTTCACCGGCATCCAGCTGCCCGCGGGCGGCCTGGAGGGGCTGGGCCAGAACACGCAGGTCGAGTCCAGCCAGCTGGCCGAGAAGTGCAAGACCGGCGCCGACGCGAATCGCGACAGCGACTGCCGGGTCGTGGCCACGATCAACTCGATCCAGGCGTTCTGGACCGACCAGTTCGCCAGGTCCGGCAACTCGTACCAGGTCACCAAGACCAACTTCTTCCGCAACAGCGTGAACACCCGCTGCGGCAACGCCACCTCCGCGGTCGGGCCGTTCTACTGCCCCGCCGACTCCCAGGTGTACATCGACCTGGACTTCTTCAACGAGCTGCGCACCAAGTTCGGCGCGACCGGTGGCCCGTTCGTGGAGGCCTACGTGCTGGCCCACGAGTACGGCCACCACGTGCAGAACCTGCTCGGCACCTCCGACCGGGTCACCTCGCGCACCGGCCCGACCTCGGACTCGGTGCGGCTGGAGCTGCAGGCGGACTGCTACGCGGGCGCCTGGGCCAAGGCGGCGACGACCGTGCCGAGCTCCAACGGCCAGCCCCTCATCTCGAACATCACCAAGGAAGACGTGAACGCGGCCCTCGACGCGGCGGCGCGCATCGGTGACGACTTCATCCAGCGCGAGCTCGGCGGCGGGCGGGTCGACACGACCAAGTTCAGCCACGGCAGCTCGGCGCAGCGGCAGAAGTGGTTCAACACCGGGTTGGAGACCGGGGATCCGGCGCGCTGCAACACGTTCGACACGAACAACCTGGGCTGACGCCCGCTGGAACGCGAGAAGGCCGGGCCTCCTGAGGGAGACCCGGCCTTCGTCGTGTGATGCCAGGGCCACGAGGTGTGGCGAGGCCGCGATGGGCAGCGGCCCCAAGGTGACCACCGCGCGATTGGGGCTTGACTTTGGGTTCGAGGCGCTACCGTGTTCGGATCGGCCGGGCTCTTTGTGCCCGGCTTTTGAAGGCCGATGAGCGCCTCGAAAGGGCCCCGAAGTCAAGCCCCAATCGCATCGCGGCGCCAGCCGCGAGACGTGAGCACGCGCGGCAACGCGATCACCGCGGGCGCACCCCAGATCCCAGCCGCACCAACGAAACGGCGGCGGCACCCGAAGGCACCGCCGCCGAATCCAGCGAGCAGAGAACTGCCGAGCAGCGAACTATTAGGAAGCGGCCGCGTGCGAGTGGTCGTGCGCGGCGGACTTCATGAGAGCCGCGGACTTGCGGGCGTCGGCCCGCTTCGAACGCGGCGGCACGCCGTTGACGTCCTCGGTCGAGACGCCGTAGGCCGCGGTCACGAACGCGATGGCGCCTGCGTTGCGGCCCAGGGCCGTGCGGTCGATGTTGCCGAGGTTGTCGCACTTCGAGTGGTAGCAGGGGTCGTAGGCGACTCCTGCGGTGCCGCCCCACTTGGCTGCCTGCGCTGCGGTCTTGACGCCCTCGGCGCCGGTGAAGAGGCCGCCGGCCGGGATGCCCTGCGCGATGAACTCGCCGTAGTCCGAACGGCCCGAGAAGTCGGTGCCCTCGGTCGGGACACCCTTGGCCACGAAGTAGTCGGCGAAGGCCTTCTCGATCTGGGCCGAGCCGTACGGGCCGGCGCCCGCGCCGACGTTGTCGGAGTTGTCGCCGTCGTAGATGAAGTACGCGGCGTTCGGGGAGCCGACCATGTCGAAGTTCAGGTACAGCGCGATGTCCAGCTGCTGTTCGAACGTCAGCGAGCGGACGTAGTACTCGGAGCCGATCAGGCCGCGCTCTTCTGCACCCCACCAGGCGAACCGGATGGCGTTGTCGACCTTCGGGCGCGAGCCGAGCTGCAGGGCGGTCTCGAGCAGCGACGCGGAGCCGGTGCCGTTGTCGTTGATGCCGGGGCCGACTTCGACGCTGTCGAGGTGCGAGCCCGCCATCACGACGTTGTTGGTGCGGCCGGTACGAGTCTGCGCCACGACGTTGCGTTCGGTGCGGGACTCGGTGTGCGAGCGCATGTCGACGGTGACCGCGGAACCGGCCTTGGTCGCCAGGGTGTTGCCGTCGGCCTGGGAGATGCCGCCGGTCGGGATCACGCCGGGGTTGGTCAGCGTCACGTTGGACAGCGGGCCGGCGACGTTGTTCGAGACCAGCACGGCCACGGCGCCCGCGGCGGCCGCGTTGAGGTGCTTCTGCTCGAACGTGCACCCGCCGCGGCGGATCAGGGCCACCGAGCCGGTGAAGTTCTGGCCGGCGAAGTCGCTGGCCTCACAGCCCGTGGTGGTGTCTTCGGGGACCACGCGCAGCGGGCCCGTCACGCCGCCGACAGGGGTCTGCGGTGACTGGACCAGGATCAGCGCCTGGTAGTTCACGCCGTCGACGCGGGCGGACTCCGCGTCGTTGACGTCGATGTCGTAGGTGAACGTCGGCGTCGAGACGATGAAGCCCTCGTCGCGGAGCTTGCCCGCCACGTAGTCGACGCTCGCGTTGTAACCGGGCGTCAGGGCGGCGCGGTTGCCGCCGTTGCGGTCGGCGATGCGCTGGAAGGCGATCAGGTGCCGGTTGACGCCCTCGACGGTCACCTTCTTCGCGAGCTTCTTGGCGAGTGCGGGGCCTTCTGGTTCAACTGCGGCGGACGCGGTGGCGGTGGGGGCTGCGACCAGTGCCGAAATGGCAAGCACGGTCGCCAGCTTGGATCTGCCGGACATGTGAACGTTCCCCTTCGTTCGAGATGGCTGAACCCTCACAAAAGGGAGACCTGGGCCACAATCCGTCGGTCGGTGGGTGTTCAGCCGGTGATCAGCTGAACACAGTCAGCAAGCCCCTCGACGGTGACCTTCCAGTCCGGGCGCACGAAGTTCGCCGCGTCCAGGCGCAATCGCACGTGTTCAAGACGTTCTCCGCGCGGTGCGGCAGCGATCGTGCCGTCGTGGACGTAGCCGAGCTTCTCGCTGACACGGTTGGACGCGATGTTGCCCATCCATGCAGCTGATCTCGCAATGTGGGCACCGAGGTGATCGAACGCGAACTGCAGCACGGCGATCCGCATCTCGGTGCCGTAACCGTGGCCGTGGTGCTTGAGGCCGAGCCACGACCCCGTGTTCACCTCACGCAGCGCGCCGAAGTCACGCGCGCCGATCTCCTGGACGCCGATGACCTCGCCCTCACACCGCACCAGGAACGTGATCGCCCAGTCCTTCGCGGCGAACTTCGCCCGGTTGCTCCAGAAGAACTGGACCATGCCGAGTCCGTTGTCCTCGGCCAGGCTGTCGGTCCACGGCACGTTGAACGGCATCTCGGCCGGGTCGTGCACGCCTTCCTTCGCCACCTCGACGAGCTCGAACAGCCCCTCGTCGTCGTCCGGGCGCAGCTCCAGACGCGGTGTGCGGAGAACCAGATGCCGTAGTGGCCAAGCGTCCATGTTCCGATGGTGCCCGACCTGTCGAACGGTATTACGGTCGACTGTATGCATGCCATCTCTGTTCGCGAACCCGGCGGCCCGGACGTGCTCGAGTGGACCGAGGTCCCCGACCCCGTGCCCGGCCCCGGTGAGGTGCTGATCGACGTAGCCGCGAGTGCGGTCAACCGCGCGGATCTGTTGCAGCGGCAGGGTTTCTACCCGCCACCGCCGGGCGCTTCCGACATCATCGGGCTGGAGTGCTCCGGCACGATCGCCGCGCTCGGCGAGGGCGTGACCGGCTGGAACGTCGGCGACGAGGTGTGCGCGCTGCTGGCCGGCGGCGGCTACGCGGAGAAGGTCGCGGTCCCGGCGCCGCAGGTGCTCCCGTTGCCCAAGGGCGTCGACCTGGTCACGGCCGCCGCACTGCCCGAGGTCGCGTGCACGGTGTGGTCGAACGTCGTGATGGACGGCCGGTTGAAGCTCGGCGAGACGTTCCTCGTGCACGGCGGTGCGGGTGGCATCGGCACGCACGCGATCCAGGTCGCCAAGGCGCTCGGCGCGACCGTCGCGGTCACGGCCGGTTCCGACGAACGGCTCGCGAAGTGCGCGGAACTCGGCGCGGACATCACCGTCAACTACAAGACCCAGGACTTCGTGGCCGAGGTCGAGCAGGCGGACGTCGTCCTCGACAACATGGGCGCCTCCTACCTCCCCCGCAACATCGACGTGCTGGCGCCGGACGGCCGGTTGATGATCATCGGCATGCAGGGCGGGGTGAAGGGCGAGCTGCCGATCGGGAAGCTCCTCACCAAGCGGGCCTCGGTGATGGCGACCGGGCTGCGTGGACGGTCGATCGACGGCAAGGGCGCGATCGTGGCGCAGGTCCGCGAGCACCTGTGGCCGTTGATCGAGAGCGGGGCCGTGCAGCCGATCGTCGGGCAGGTCGTGCCGATGTCGGACGCCGCGCGGGCGCACCGGTTGCTGGAGGCCAGCGACGTCTTCGGGAAGGTGCTGCTCAAGCGAGAGCGGTAGCAGCGGCCAGCGAGGTCCGGGGAGCCGTGCGGAACTCCAGCCCGAACTCCTCGGACCACCGCGTCAGCACCGCCGCCTCGTCCGGGCGGTCGACGTCGTCCGCCAGCACGGTCGCGCCCGGTGCCAGGACGGCGCGCAGCACGGGCAACGCCGGATAGCGCGAGTCGCCGAACCCAGGTCCGTCCACCAGCAGCAGGTCCACCAGGCCGAACCGCTCGACGTACCCGAGCACCTCGTCGTGCACCTGCTGCGGCGCGTACCACTGGCCGTGCCGCGACAACGCCGCCGGATGCCGTGACAACGGCGCGTGCACAACGCGTGCGACCGAACCCAGACCTTCGCGCCTTAGTTGTGAGGCAACGAAAGCAGCCGTGCGTTCGTCGTGCTCGATCGCCAACAGGTGTCCGAAACCGCGCTGCTGCAACAAACGCGCCAGCAGGACCGAAGATGAGCCGCAGCCCAGTTCGACCAGGACGGTCCGGGCGCCGAGCACGATCTCGTCCATCACCGCGACGAGGGCGGCGGGGCGCAGGTCGCCGACGAGCGACGGCAGGTACTCGGTGTTCAACGAGCCGATGCGCTGCAGGGCCGAGAGATCGGCGAGCTCGCGAGCAAGCGAGTCGTCCAAGAATGATCTCCCAAACTCTTCAGCCCAGTTCGGCCACCGCCCTGACCAGGTCGTCCATCTCGACGGCGTTCGTGTAGTGCGCGAGCCCGATGCGGATGGCGCCACCGATCTCGCCGACGCCTAACACCGAGAACACGCCGTGCTGACCGGGGTCGGCGAACGCGCAGACGCCCCGCGAAGCGAGGTGTGCGACGCCGTCCTCCGCCTTGACCCCGGCGATCGAGAACGCCAGCGCGGGCACCCGCCTCATGGCGTCGCCGATCACCATCACGTGTCGCAGCGAACGCAGTTCGTTGATGAGATTAGCGAGCAGCCCGGCCTGGTAGGCCTTCACGGATCCCAAAGACGTGACCAACCGCTCACGGCGCGTGCCCGACGCCGCGTCGTCGAGGTCAGCCAGGTAGTCCACGGACGCGACCAGACCGGCGAGCATCGGGTAGGCGTGCGGGCCGAGTTCCAGCCGTTCCGGGCCGCGGGCGGCGGGGTCGAACGAGACCGACGGAAGCCGTTCCAGCACCGACGGGTCGCGGAACACCAGCGCGCCGACCGGCGGGCCACCCCACTGACCAGAGGAAAGAGCCACCACGTCCGCGCCCATGCCGATGATGTCCAACGGCACGAACGGCGCGGCCGACGACGCGTCCACGACCATCAACGAACCGTGCGCACGGGCCACCGCCGAGATCTTGCCCAGGTCCGGGCGAGTGCCGACGACGCCGGACGCCGCGGTGATGGCGATCAGCTTGGTGCGGTCGGTGACCAGTTCGTCGTACTGCCAGCTCGGCAGCTCGCAGGTCTCGATGTCGATCTCTGCCCATTTGACCGCGCTGCCGGTGCGCTGGGTGGCGCGCAGCCACGGCGCGATGTTCGCCGGGTGGTCCAGCCGGGACACGAGGACCTCGTCGCCCATGAACCAGTCGTCGGTCATCGCCTCGGCGAGGCGTTGCAACAACACAGCGGAGGACGGACCGAGCACCACACCCGCCGGATCGCCACCGACGAGGTCCGCGACGGACCTGCGGGCGGCGTCGACGATGGCCTCGGCGCGTTGGGAAGCGGGGAAGATGCCACCGGGCCCGGAGACCGGGGCGCGCAGCGCGGTGGAGACGGCGGTGGCGACCTGTTCGGGCACCTGCATGCCGGCCGGTGCGTCCAGGTGGACCCAGCCGTCGCCGAGCGCGGGGAAGAGCCCCCGTACCCGTGCGACGTCGAACGCCATGCCACACACCGTACGTATGAACGCAAACACAGTGTCGGCCAGCCCCCACCCGGCTAACCGTCAAAACACGAAAGAGACGAGGATGGGTACATGAACCAGGAGCAGCCCGTTGTGATCGTCGGCGGCCAGGACGGCGACATCACCGACATGGTCGAGCAGCCCGCGAAGGTCATGCGGATCGGCACGATGATCAAGCAGCTGCTCGAGGAGGTGCGGGCGGCACCTCTGGACGAGGCGAGCCGCAACCGCCTCAAGGAGATCCACAAGCGGTCCATCGAGGAGCTCGAGGACGGCCTGGCGCCGGAGCTGCGCGAGGAGCTGGAGCGGCTCTCGCTGCCGTTCACCGAGGAGGGCACTCCGTCGGACGCCGAGCTGCGGATCGCGCAGGCGCAGCTCGTGGGCTGGCTGGAGGGCCTGTTCCACGGGATCCAGACGGCGTTGTTCGCCCAGCAGATGGCCGCGCGGTCGCAGCTGGAGCACATGCGCGGCCGCGCGCTGCCCGCCGGCAGCAGCGGCGAAGGTCACGACGGTGGCACCACTGGGAAAGGCACCGGCCAGTACCTCTAGCCGAGGCACCGGGGGGTGGCCCTACGATGCGCGCTGAACTTCCCTGAGAGGAGCCATCGTGCTCGAGCAGGTGCGCCGCGGTCTGTCCGCCAAGCAGTTGCGCCACAAGTTGCGCGTCAAGGCGATCGAAATCGTCACGGACGCCGTGGCGCCGATCCGCGCCCAGATCGACGACCTGCAGAAACAGGTCGACGAGCTCCGGGTGGAGATCCGCCACCAGGGCGACCGCGCCGTGGACCAGACGCGTCAACTCGAGGTGCGCACGCGCCGCGACCTCGTGTTCGCGGGTGAGCAGGAGGCCGCGCTGCAGAGTGCGAACTTCGTGCGCGACGAAATGCCTCACACGCCGCAGTTCGGTCACCCGCACGAGACACTCGAGTACGCGCTGTCGCTGGCCCCCGAGGGCGGCCTCGCGCTGGAGTTCGGCGTCTACACGGGCACCACTCTCAAGATCATCGCGACCGCTCGGGAAGGCGCTGACGTCTACGGCTTCGACTCCTTCGAGGGTCTGCCGGAGAACTGGCGCAACAGCTTCCCCGCGGGCACGTTCAACGTCGACGGCCTGCCCGAGGTGCCGGGTGCCGAGCTCGTCGTGGGCTGGTTCGACGACACCCTGCCGGGCTTCCTGGAGGCCCACCAGGGTCCCGTGACGTTCCTGCACGTCGACTGCGACCTGTACTCCTCCACCAAGACCGTGCTGGAGCTCGTCGGGCCCCGCCTGGTCGAGGGCAGCGTCATCCTGTTCGACGAGTACTTCAACTTCCCGGGCTGGCGCGACCACGAGCACAAGGCGTGGACCGAGTACCTCGAGCAGACCGGCATCGAGTTCACCTACGAGGCGTTCACCTACGACAACGAGCAGGTGGCCATGAAGGTGATCAAGATCCCGGCCCGGTGACCACTCCGTGACGTACCGGCGTCCAGGTCGTTCTCAGGACGCCGGTACGCTCAGTCCTCGTGCAAGCCACCAGTACCCTCGACCAGCCCGAGGCGCCGCCTGCCGTCCCGTCGCGCAGCTTCAAGCGCGCGTTCGCCGACGTCCGCGAGGCATGGGACCACCGCGAACTGTGGGGTCACCTCGGCTGGCAGGACATCAAGCAGCGCTACCGCCGATCGGTCATCGGTCCGTTGTGGATCACGATCTCGATGGGCACGACAGCCCTCGCGCTCGGCTTGCTGTACTCGGTGCTGTTCAAAGCGACCGTTCCGACGTTCCTGCCGTACGTGACGGTCGGCTTCATCGTCTGGAACTTCATCGTCGGCTGCATCACCGAGGGCACCGACGTCTTCATCGCGAACGAGGGGCTCATCAAGCACCTGCCCGCGCCGATCACGGTCCACGTGATGCGCATGGTGTGGCGCCAGGTGCTGTTCCTAGCGCACAACCTCGTGGTCTACGCGATCGTGCTCGCCATCTTCTTCACCTCGCTCAACCACGAGTACCGGATCGCCCCGGACAGCCCGCTGCAGCCGGGCCTGAGCTGGACCATCGTGCTGGCGATCCCCGGCTTCGCGCTGCTCGCGATCAACGCGGTGTGGATCTCGCTGCTGTTCGGCGTCATCAGCACCCGCTTCCGGGACATCCCTCCGGTGGTGAACAGCTTCATCAACCTGGTGTTCTTCATGACGCCGATCGTCTGGGACACCGGCGTGCTGAACCGCGTCACCGGCGGTGGCGACAACGACTGGCGCATGCTGATCGCCGAGCTCAACCCCGTGTACCACTTCGTCGAGATCGTCCGCGCTCCGCTGCTCGGCCACACGGTCGACTGGCACCACTGGGCGATCGTCGGTGGCTTCACGGTCGGTGGCTGGATGCTCGCGATGGTCATCCTGCGCAACTACCGCGCCCGCGTTTCCTACTGGGTCTAGAGGAGGTCGACAACAGCCATGGTCAGCATCGACGTTTGGAACGCATCGGTCGACTTCCCGATCTTCGACGCCAAGTCGAGGTCGCTGAAGAAGCTCGCGCTCGGCAAGGTCGGCGGCAAGATCGGCTCTGAGGGCCGGGTCCCGATCATCGAGGCGCTGCACGACATCTCGCTGTCGCTCAAAGACGGCGCCCGCGTCGGCCTGGTCGGTCACAACGGCGCCGGCAAGTCCACGCTGCTGCGCCTGCTGGCCGGCATCTACGAGCCGACCCGCGGCCAGTCCCGCATCGTCGGCAAGGTCGCGCCGGTCTTCGACCTCGGCGTGGGCATGGACCCGGAGATCTCCGGGTACGAGAACATCATGATCCGCGGCCTGTTCCTCGGCATGAGCCGCAAGCAGATGGAAGCGCGCGTCGACGACATCGCGGAGTTCACCGAGCTCGGCGACTACCTGCAGATGCCGCTGCGCACGTACTCGACCGGCATGCGCGTGCGGCTCGCGCTCGGCGTGGTCACCTCGATCGACCCCGAGATCCTGCTGCTCGACGAGGGCATCGGCGCGGTCGACGCGGCGTTCATGGCGAAGGCCCGCGACCGCCTCAAGGACCTCGTCAGGCGGTCCGGCCTGCTGGTGTTCGCGAACCACTCCGACGAGACGCTGCTCGACTTCTGCGACACCGCGATCTGGATGGACGAGGGCCGCGTCAAGATGCACGGCGGGCTCCGCGAGGTGCTCACCGAGTACAAGGGCTTCGACCCGTTCGAGCGGATGAGCACCGAACAACTGGCCAGGCTCGGCTATTCCACTCCCGTCCTCAGCGGAAATGGTGGCGACTAAGTGAACCTCGAGGCGCTGCCCAAGGGCTCCGTGGTGGCGGTGGTGGTCACCCGCCACCGCAGGGAGCTGCTGTCCGAGTCGCTCAAGGCGCTGGCGACGCAGACCCGCGTCCCCGACCACCTCGTCGTGGTGGACAACGGCCCTGACCAGCCCGTCAACGACCTGGTCGAGCAGTCCCCGCTGCCCACGACGTACCTCGCGTCGCACCGCAACCTCGGTGGCGCCGGCGGGTTCGCCCTGGGCATCCTGCACGCGCTGTCACTGGGTGCGGACTGGGTGTGGCTCGCCGACGACGACGGCCGTCCCGCCGACGAGAACGTGCTGGCCGTCCTCCTGGAGGAGGCCGAGCGCCGCAACCTGGCCGAGATCTCCCCGGTCGTCACGAACATCGAGAACCCGGACAAGCTCGCGTTCCCGCTGCGCAGGGGCCTGACCTGGAAGCGGTCAGCCGCTGAACTGGGCACCGACTTCCTGCCGGGCATCGCCTCGTTGTTCAACGGCGCGCTGTTCCGCGCCTCGACGCTCGACGTCGTCGGCGTGCCGGACTACCGGCTGTTCTTCCGCGGTGACGAGGTCGAGGTCCACCGCCGCATGGTCCGCAGCGGGCTGCCGTTCGGCACCTCGCTGAAGGTCGCCTACGTGCACCCGGACGGCTCCGACGAGTTCAAGCCGATGCTCGGCGGCCGGTTCCACGCGCAGGACCCGGAGAACCCTGTCAAGCGCTACTACACCTACCGCAACCGCGGCTACCTGCTGTCCCAGCCGGGCATGCGCAAGCTGGGTCTGTTGGAGGTATTCCGGTTCGGCCTGTACTTTCTCGGGGTCCGCAGGGACCCGAAGGCTTTCATCGAGTGGTTGCGCCTGGTCCGGCTGGGGCGGCGTGAGCAATTCTTCCGCAAGTGAGCGCTTCGATACCGATTGCTTGAGATGACTGCAACTCTGAGCCCGGCAGTGGCGTCGGGCAAACCCGGATTCCGGGAACGCGTGACACCACCACTCACCATGGTGGTCCTGGTACTGCTCGGCGCGGTCATCCCGCTGTACCGCAATCACATCTTCTACTACTGGGACGACACGGCGGCAGCCGCCGTTCCGGTGTGGCAGCGGATGGGCGAGGCCTTCAGCGAAGGCCGGATCCCGCTGCTCGAGCTCGACATGTGGCGCGGCGGCAACTTCGCGGCCGAGGCGGCCACCGGCATGTGGAACCCGATCGAGGTCCTCCTCGCGGTGGCCACCGGCTGGATCGACAACGTCGCGCTCGGCATCACGATCGTCAAGCTCGCGTTCCTCGTGGCCTTCGCGGTCGGCACGTACCTGCTGGCCCGCGAGTACGGCAGCAAGCCGTGGATCGCGGCCGCCGTCGGTACCGCGCTGCCGCTGTCCGGCTACATCCTGTTCATGGACGGCACGTCCTGGATCAACGCGCTCACCGTGTACGGGTTCCTCCCGTACGTGTGGTGGACGGCCAGGCGCACGGCCAGGCTGGGCAAGTCGACCGTGTGGGTCGTGGTCACCGGCTTCCTCGCCGCCACGACCGGCAACCCGTACGTGCTGGTGTCGATCTTCCTGATCGTGCTCGCCGTCGCCGTCGAGGCGTGGCTGGCGTTCGACCGGCGCAAGATCTTCAACCTGTTCGCGGCCGGGTTCGCGGTGCTGCTGCTGAACATCGTCGTGTACCTGCCGTTCTCGCTGACCTCGTCGGTCAGCTACCGCAAGGACAGCAGGACGTTCAACGACGGGTTCCTGTCGCCGCAGCTGCAGGACTTCTTCGGGATGAGCAACCCGGCGGCGCAGCCGTTGATGAACATCTGGAGCGGTCTCAACCCGACGTTCCCGGCGCTCTACCTGGCGTGGTTCTTCCTGCCGCTGCTCCCCTGGTTCCGCTGGGGCGTGCTGTGGGAGAAGCGCAAGGAGTACCTGGGCCTCTACCTCTACACGCTGGCCTACCTGTTCCTGGTGCTCGGCCCGTCGAACCTGAACATGTTCCGCTGGCCGGCGCGACTGGTGCCGTTCTTCTTCATCCCGCTGGTCGTCATCTGGGCGGTCGTCGCCAGCCAGGGCATGCAGAAGACCAACACGAAGGCGCGCACGCTCGGTTCGCTGGGAATCATGCTGGTCGGGGCCTACTTCGGCTGGGCGGCGCTGCCGCAGACCAACGTGCGCCAGGCGTACACGATGGTCCTCGTGATGATCGCGGTCTTCGTGCTGCTGAAGGTCGGCATCGGCCGCTTCAAGGGCTACGCGGTGATGGCGGTCGGCACGATCGGCTTCCTCGCGCTGCAGTCCGCGTGGTTCCCCGGCAACTACAGCGTCGCCGACTACAAGTTCCCGACCAGCGAGCACCTGCTGGAACAGCGGTTCGACCACCGCTACGAAGGCGTGACGGTCCAGCTCAGCGACCTCGGCAGGATCGCGGGGAACGACAAGTACCCCGGCGGGGCGTACCAGGACTTCACCTTCGGCACGAACTACAGCATCGCCGGCGTCGAGGCGCTGACCGCGTACAGCGGCGTCGGCTTCAACGCCATGGACGCGGAGCTCTGCACCACCTACAACGGTGCGGTCTACTGCCCCGAGGCGTGGAAGAGGCTCTGGACGGCACCGAAGGGTGCGGACAAGCCGCTCGCCGACCTGCTCCGCGCGGAAACGGTCGTCGTGCAGAACAACCTCATCGACACCCGGAACGTCCCTGCACCGGAGGGCTGGCGCAAGGCCGAGTCCACCGATCGCGTGGTCGTCTGGAAGCGCATCGCCAAGCCGGCGTTCCCCGACGGCAGGCTGTCCTCGGTCCCGAACGGTGTCAAGATCGACTCCGACCGGATGACCGGCAGGGTCAGCGAAGAGGTGAAGTTCAGCGGCGCAAACGGCGGCAAGCTGGTCTTCTCCCGCCTCGCGTGGCCGGGCTACGTGGCCACCGTCAACGGCCAAGAGGCGCCCGCAAAGCTCGGACCTGCAGGTCTGCTGGAGGTCGAGTTGCCGAAGGACGTCCGTGAGGGAACTCTTCAGATCGACTGGGTCATGCCCGGCATGACCATCGGCCTCATCGCCGGCGCGGTGGGCATCGCGCTGACTCTGGGGCTGGCCTTCATCGACCGCTCGCAGCGGCGCAGGCGCCGCGACGAGCCGCAACCCAACGCTGACCCAGAGAACGTGGACGACGACGTCCTGGTGACCGTCGGAACAGGAGAACGAAAGTGACCGACCAGACGCGTCGACCTTTGGTGTCGATCGTGGTGCCGGCTTACGACGAGGCCCCCAACGTGGCGGGAACGGTCGAGCTCTTCCGCCAGATCAAGCAGTCCCAGCCGGACGTCGACTTCGAGCTCGTGCTCATCGACGACGGCTCGTCGGACGGCACGGCGGACCTGTTCGTCGCGGCACTGGGTGAGAACGACGTCGCCCGTGTCGCGTCGTTCTCCCGCAACTTCGGTTCGCACGCGGGCGTCAGCGCCGGCTTCGCGATCTGCCGCGGCGACTGCGCCATCACGCTCAGCGCCGACCTGCAGGAGCCGGTCGAGGTCATCGACCGCTTCCTGAACGAGTGGCGCGCCGGCAGCGACATCGTGTGGGCCATCCGGTCCGTTCGCTCGGTCCCGAAGGGCCTGGCCAACAAGCTGGCGATGAAGTTCAACGACTTCTTCGCCAAGCACGCCGACCTGCCGGACAGCTACCCGAAGGCCGGCCCGTCGCAGATGCTGGTGAGCCGTCCCGTGCTGGACGTCATCAACCAGATGCCGGAGCTCAACCGCAACCTGCTCGGCCTCGTCGCGTGGACCGGCTTCAAGCAGACCACGGTGGCGTTCGAGCAGAAGCCGCGTGCCGCGAACGACAGCAAGTGGACGACCAGCAAGAAGATCAAGCTGGTCTTCGACTCGTTCATCGCGTTCTCGATCATGCCGATCTTCCTGATGCTGTTCGCGGGCGTCATCTTCACGGGCATCGGCCTGGCGACCGTCTTCGGTTTCCTGCTCGGCGCCCTGATCACGCTGTCCGCGCCGAACGCGATCGGGATCATCGTCGGCGTCGTGCTCTTCTGCACCGGCGCGAACCTGGGCTGCACCGGCATGCTCGGCCAGTACCTGTACCGGGCCGGTGACGACGCGCGTCGTCGTCCGCTCTACATCATCCGGCAGCTGCGTGACATCAACAGCCTCGCGGGCCAGTCGCCGCAGGGTGTCGTCAACGTCAACCCGCTCGACGTTCCGGGCCTCTCCGGCGTCAACGGGCTTGGTCGCCGCTGACCCGGTCCGCTTCACCGGCAGCCACCCTCGATCTCCGAGGGTGGCTGCTTTTTGTTCAGCTGCCGAGACACTCCGGTAATCGCTCGCACACACCGCGTGATCGGAGTAAGACGGGATGAGTGATCTCCCGACGCAGACTTCTGACGGCAGCAGGTGCGACAGCACTGCTCACCGCGTGCGGTTCGAACACCGGGCGCGGCGGCGACGGCCAGGCTCTCCGGCAGTGGTACCACGCGTACGGCGAACCCGGCGTGCAGCAAGCGGTGGAGCGGTACGCCAAGTCGTACGGCAAGGTCCCCGTGGACGTGCAGTGGAACCCCGGCGACTACGACTCGAAGCTCGCGACGAGCCTGCTGTCCGACGGCGGGCCGGACGTCTTCGAGTCCACCCTGCAGATCAGCGCGGTCCGAGCGGGCCAGCTGGTGCCGCTCGACGACATCTTCGGTGACGCCAAGAGCGACTTCACCTCCTCGATCCTCGCCGGGCACACCGCCGACGGGAAGATCTACGGCGTGCCGCAGGCCGTGGACATGCAGATGTTGTTCTACCGCAAGAGCTTGTTCGCTCAGGCCAACGTCACGCCACCGTCCACTGTGGATGAGCTGATCGACGCGGCCAAGCGCCTCACCACGGGCGGGGTGAAGGGTCTCTTCGCGGGCAACGACGGCGGCGGAGGTGTGCTGGGCGGCCCCGCGCTGTGGTCGGCGGGCCTCGACTACGTGCGCGACCACCAGGTCGGGTTCGACGATCCCGTTGCGGCACAGGCGATCGGCAAGCTGCGTGAGCTCTACTCCAGCGGCGCCCTGCTGCTCGGCGCGGTGAAGGACTGGGCGGAGCCGGACGCGTTCACGCAGGGCCTGGTCGCCATGCAGTGGACCGGGTTGTGGGCCGTGCCCGCGATCCAGAAGGCGCTCGGCGACGACTTCGGCGTGCTGCCGTTCCCCAAGCTCAACGACAACGGCAGGACCAGCGTGCCCGTCGGTGCGTTCGGCGCGATGATCAACGCGAAGTCGAAGCGGGTCGACGAGGCCAAGGAGTTCATCAAGTGGTTGTGGGTCGAGCGGACCGACTACCAGGAGGACTTCAACCTCGGCTACGGGTTCCACATCCCGCCCCGCAAGTCGCTGGCCGAGAAGGCCACCAAGCTGACCTCCGGAGCCGGGGCCGAAGCCGTGAAGTTCGTGCGGGACAACGCGAAGGCGTCGAACCCGCCGGACTGGACGTCGGTCATGCGGACCGCGTTCAACGACGCCGTGTCGCGGGTCGTGCGGGACGGGGCCAAAGCCGATGACGAGCTCAAAACCGCGGTGGTGAAGGTGAAGGACGAGTTGAAGCGCCTGTACGGATGAGGCCCGCCAAATGAAACACGGCCGGGCCTTCTGGCTGTTCGTTGGGCCGTTCGCGGCCGGGCTGCTCGTGTTCGTTTACGTGCCCATCGGGTGGAGCTTGCTGCTGTCGTTCTTCGATGCGCGCAACACGGTGACGCCCACCGAGTTCGTCGGACTGGGCAACTACGCGGACATGCTGACCGACGGGCCGTTCCTCGAGTCGTTGGGCACGTTCAGCGTGTTCGCGGCGTTCATCGTGCCGCTGACGTTCGTGCTCGCGTTGGCATTGGCCTTGCTGGTCAACGGAATCCAGTTCATGCAGACGTTCTTCCGGTCGGTGTTCTTCCTGCCGTTCGCGTGCTCGTACGTCGTCGCGGCACTGGTGTGGAAGCTGTCGATCTTCAACGGCGTGCGTTTCGGGCTCGCGAACACGGTGCTGGGCTGGTTCGGCGCGGAGCCGGTCGCGTGGACCGTGTCGACGTCGCCGCCCTGGTACTGGCTCGTGCTCGTGACGCTGCGGCTCTGGTTGCAGCTCGGGTTCTACATGATCCTGTTCATCGCCGGGTTGCAGCGGATTCCCCAGCACCTCTACGAAGCCGCGTGGATCGACGGCGCTTCCCGCGGCTGGCAGACGTTGCGGTACATCACGTTGCCGCAGCTGCGCACCACGTCGGTGGCCGTGCTGCTGTTGCTGCTCGTGGCCGCGTACCAAGCGTTCGACGAGTTCTACAACGTGCTGGGCACCGATCGCGGGTACCCGCCGTTCGCGCGGCCACCGTTGATCTACCTCTACTACACGGCGCTGGGGTCCGGCGGGCAGGACTTCGGCCACGGCAGCGCGGGCGCGGTGATCCTGACCTTGCTGATCGCCGGCGTGACGTTGTTGCAGGGCAAGGTGATCACGCGATGAAGGTGGCCAGGTACCTGGCGCTGTCGGTGGCCGCGGTGTTGTTCCTGATCCCGTTCTACCTGGTGCTGCGCAACGGGTTGGCGAGCGAGCAGGAGATCACCTCGCCGAACTGGACGTTCTGGCCGAGCGAGATCCGCTGGGAGAACTTCACCGAGCTGTTCGCCAACCCCGCGGTGCCTTTGGTGCGCAGCCTGATCAACTCGGTGCTCGTGGCCGTGCTGCAGACCGCCGGCCAGCTGCTGTTGTGCGGACTGGCGGGTTACGGGCTTGCGCGGATTCCCTACCGGTACGCGAACGTGGTGCTGTACCTCGTGATCGCCACGTTGATGATCCCGGCGGCCGTCACGTTCGTGCCGACGTTCGTGGTCGTCTCCACCCTCGGCTGGATCTCCGACCTGCGCGGACTGGTGATCCCGGGCCTGTTCAGCGGGTTCACCACGTTCCTGTTCCGGCAGTACTTCCTCAACTTCCCCAGGGAGATCGAGGAAGCCGCCCGGATGGACGGGCTCGGCCACTGGGGCACGTACTGGCGGGTCGTGGTGCCGAACTCGAAGGGGTTCTTCGCCGCGCTCGGTGTGATCGCCTTCGTGACCAGCTGGAACCAGTTCCTCTGGCCGTTGGTGATCGCGCAGGACCAGGACTCGTGGACGGTGCAGGTGGCACTGTCCACGTTCCTCACCGCTCAGTCGATCGAGGTCGAGCAGCTGTTCCTGGCCGCCGCCGTGTCCATCACGCCGCTGGTGATCGTGTTCGTCGCGCTGCAGCGGTTCCTGGTGCGCGGCGTGACGGAGACGGGCATCAAGGGCTAGTCGCCTTGCTCACCAGCAGGAAGATGCTGGGACCGAACCGGCACCGGGCGAGTGCGGGTTGCGCCGCCCGCTCCACGCGCAGCAGCACGCGGTGCGGCACGACCCGCTTCAGCGCGCCCGACCGCAGGTTCGACACCGACAGGCTGCGCACGACGTGCAGTCCGGCGTCGGAGAGTTGCCTGGTCACGGTGTCGAGGTTGTGGTTGACGAACGGGATCTCGTCGTCGTGGCGGTTCTCCGGCGACCGGATGTCCACCGGCTCGGCCGGGACGGGACGGCCCAGCCTGCGCAGCCGGTTGCGGGCGTGCCCGAGGTTGGCGACCTCGACGACGGCCATGCCGGCCGGGTCCAGGATCCTGGCGATCTCGGCCAGTTCCGCGGTCGGGTCCGGCAGGTGGTGCATGACGCGGATCATCGTGACCAGGTCGATCGAGCCCGTCGCGAACGGCAGTGCGGCCGCCTGCGCCTGGATCCGTTCGATGCTCTCGCCGAGGAACTTCGCCGCCATGTCCAGCTGGCGCTTGCTCGGTTCGGCCAGCGTCACGTGGTCCGCGTACTTCGGCAGCAGCGCGGTGATCCGGCCGTAGCCGCCTCCCACGTCCACCGCGTGCTCGAAGTGCTGACCGCTCAGCAGACGGTCGATCGCGATGCGCTCGGCGTCGTGCTCGTACTCGCGGCCCTTCCAGTAGCCCAGGTAGTCGTGGGCAGGTCCGTCGTAGAAATCAGCTCGCTTGATGTCCCCCATGCAGCCAGGACGCTCCGGCACGGGGCGTGGTTGCCACGAAAAAGGCCCCCGAATCATCGGGGGCCTTTTCCTCAGGGCACGAGACTCAGCTGTTGGCCTCGAACACCTTGCGCCACGACTCGACCGAGGTCAGCTCGGGCAGCGCGTCGCGGTAGACCTTCTGCATCCGCGGCCACTCCGAGGACAGCCGGCGGTAGTTGCGGACCGCGCGCTTCATCAGCTGGCGGAACTCCTTCGGGTCGCGCTTGCGGAACGCGACACCGCTGCCGTCCGCGTTCGACACCGTCGCGCTGTCCAGGTTGCCCAGCAGGAACCAGCGGGCGTTGGACGCCGGCACGTTGATCTGCGGACGCTGGGTCGTCGCCGCCTGCGGCTCGCGCAGGTTGTGCATGAGCGCCTTGGCGGCCTCGGACGCGATGGTCACCGGGTTGGTCGGCGGGGTCAGCATCTGCTCCGCGCGCACCATGTCGAACGTGGGCGGCGGGAACTCGCGCGCCGACGGGAGCACCTGGGCGTCCGCGTAGTGCTTGCGCAGCTCGCGGATCTCCGGCAGGGCCGTGCGCAGCGAGTCGAACAGCTTCGACGGGCCGGCCAGGAAGTCCTCGATCGCCTTCTGCTGCACGACGACCGTCGAGTACTCCATCGACAACAGGTGCCGCAGCGACAGCTTCAGACCCTGCTTGAGCAGCGTCGAGCGCACGTCGTACGGGCTGTGTAGCGCGGCGAGGATCAGCCGGTTGCGGGTGTGGAAGTACGCCTGCCAGTCGGTGGCGTCGTTCTTGTCCGTCCACGGCATGTGCCACACGGCCGAACCCGGCAGCGAGACCGTCGGGTAACCCTTCTCCAGCGCGCGCAGCGAGTACTCCGCGTCGTCCCACTTGATGAAGAGCGGCAGCGGGTAGCCGGTGCGCTGCACGACCTCACGCGGGAACAGGCACATCCACCAGCCGTTGTAGGTGGCGTCGATGCGGGCGTGCAGTTCCTCGGTCTCACGAAGCGACTCGGTGCCGAAGTCGTGGTCGGTGAGCGCCCCCGGCGCGGCACGCCAGTAGCAGGTGCCCAGGTCGACGACCTCGCCCATGCTGTGCAGGCGGGCGCGGGCCTGGAGGTTCAGCATGTGTGAACCGACGATGACCGGCTGCGCCGCGGCGCGCGCGAACGCGTTCGAACGGAGGACGGCGTCCGGCTCGAGGCGGATGTCGTCGTCCATCAGCATGATCTGGTCGGCGTCGGTGTGCTCGATCGCCTCGTACAGACCGCGGGTGAAGCCGCCGGAGCCACCCAGGTTGTCCTGCTCGATGATCTCCAGCTTGTCGCCGAGGGCCTTGACGGCCTCGGCGTAGCCGGGGGTGTTGCGGACCTTGACCGAACCCTGGTCGGCGACGAAGACCTTCTTCAGCACGGAGAAGACGGCCGGGTCCTCACCGAGGGCGCGCAGTGCGATGACCGCGTCGACCGGGCGCATGGTGGTCATGCCGATGGCGACCGTCTGCGCGGGAAGGGTCTGGTCGGTGGTCCAGGCGGCCTCGTCGATCTCCATGGTCGTGTCGTCGGTGAAGACGTCGAACCAGATCCAGCCACCGTCCTCGAACGGCGTGAGCGAGACCGGCACCGCGACCTCGGTCCACTCCTTGGGGCTGCGGATGACCTGGCCGTCGAGGTGGACCGTGTCGCCGTTCGCCTTGGAGCGGTAGACGTCGATCCGACCGGCACCGCGCACGGTCATGCGCAGGACGACGTCCTCGACGATCGTCCAGCGCTTCCAGTAGCTCGCGGGGAAGGCGTTGAAGTAGGACGCGAAGGACACCTTGGCCGAGGTCGGGACCGTCACCGCGCGCCGGGAGGACACGTGGCTGTGCACGTTCTCCGGCTCGTCGAGGTAGAGAGGCCGCACGTCCAGCGGGTCCTCATCGCGCGGCATGATCACCCGCTGCAGGATCTGAGTCGGGTCGATCTTGGTGGCGCTTGCCTTGGCCTGCTCGGTCACGTGCTTCCTCCGGCGAACCGAACTCACTCGGTTCGGGTCAGCTTCATGGATGTGGCTACCGCCACAGAAGATGTCGTGGCGCGGCGCGTCAGGCGCCCATTCTACTCACTGTCCAAAGACGATCGCCCGGCCGCACAGGTTGTACGGCCGGGCGAAATACGTTTCAGAACGTCATCAGTCGAGGTCGCCGTTGATCGGTGTGCCCTCGGTCAGATGCGGCGCGATCTTGTTGTCGAACGCGCTCAGCGCGGCACCGATCGCCATGTGCATGTCGAGGTACTTGTAGGTGCCCAGACGGCCGCCGAACAGGACGTTCTTGTCCGCGGCTTCCTTCTTCGCCAGCTCGCGGTACCGCTCCAGCTTCTCGCGGTCCTCGGCGGTGTTGATCGGGTAGTACGGCTCGTCGTCCTTCTCCGCGGCACGGGAGAACTCGCGGACGATGACCGTCTTGTCCTTCGGGTAGTCCCGCTCCGGGTGGAAGTGGCGGAACTCGTGGATGCGGGTGAAGGGGAACTCCGCGTCGTTGTAGTTCATGACCGGGGTGCCCTGGAAGTCACCGGTGGCCACGACCTCCTGCTCGAAGTCGAGCGTGCGCCAGCCCAGCCAGCCCTCGGAGTAGTCGAAGTAGCGGTCGACCGGACCGGTGTAGACGATCGGCGTACCCGCCGGGATCTCGTCCTTCACGTCGAAGAAGTCCGTGTCGAGGCGGACCTCGATGTTCTCGTGCTCCGCCATCTTCTCGAGCCACGCGGTGTAGCCGTTGAGCGGCAGACCCTCGTAGGTGTCGTTGAAGTAGCGGTTGTCGAAGTTGTAGCGGACCGGGAGGCGGCTGATGACCGCGGCCGGCAGCTCCTTCGGGTCGGTCTGCCACTGCTTGGCGGTGTAGTCGCGGATGAACGCCTCGTAGAGGGGGCGGCCGACCAGCGAGATCGCCTTCTCCTCGAGGTTCGACGCGTCCTTGGTGTCGATCTCCGAAGCGTGCTCGGCGACCCATGCGCGGGCCTCGTCCGGGCTCAGGTACTTGCCGACGAACTGGGTGATGAGGCCCAGGCCCATCGGGAACTGGTACGCCGTGCCCTTGTGCATCGCGAAGACGCGGTGCTGGTAGCCGGTGAACTCGGTGAACTGGTTGCAGTAGTCCCAGACCCTCTTGTTCGAGGTGTGGAAGAGGTGCGCACCGTAGCGGTGCACCTCGATTCCTGTCTCGGGCTCTGCCTCCGAGTACGCGTTGCCACCGATGTGCGTACGACGTTCCAGCACGAGCACCCGCTTGTTCAGCTGGGAGGCGGCGCGCTCGGCAACTGTCAGCCCGTAGAACCCGGAACCGACGACGATGAGGTCAAAACCAGCGAAGCTCACGCTGCGCGAGACTACCTGAGCCATTAGGGCGCGCCGAAGCCGCCCCCGTCTTGCTCCACCCATGGTGATCAGCGGAAACACCGATCAACGTCGTTAACCCATCCGAGCCAACGTACCTCGGTCCAGCTGGTAGACCCGCACCTTGCCGCTGCGGAACCGCTCGGTCAGGCCGGGCAGACCGTCCAGGTTCGCAAGGCCAGGAGCGACGGAGAACAGTCCGCCACCGGCCCAGTTCTCCGGTGATCCGGCGGCACCGATGAGCGGCGCGTCCCCGTCCACGAGCACCCAGGTGATGTGGAGGTCCAGGATCTCCTGGCGAATCTTCGCATCGGTCTCATAACGGTTGAAACCCTGCAGCAGCTGATACGTGTACGGCACCTGGTGGAAGCCCATCGCGATGGTGTTCACCACCGGGATGCCCTTTTCCACGTACAGGTACGTCGAGCCGTCGTTCGCCGAGTTCATGACCCGCTCGCCGGGCCCGACCTTCCCGTCCAGGAAGTCGAACGCGGCCAGGTCGTCCGGCCCGACCCGGTCCAGCGTGGAGTCGGTGTACCTGCTCGCGAGGTAGTGGGCGTTGACGTTCATGTACCCGCGCGCCGGCACCAGCGCGTACGAGGCGGCGAACACCACGACGAGTGCGGCGGCGACACCGACCGGGGACATTCGCAACGACGTCCGCCTGCGCAGGAACGCGGCGGCGTACGTGGCGAACACGATCGCGCCGACCGCGATGATCACCGGGACGAACAGGTAGATGTGCGAGCGGACGCGCAGCATCGAGTTGTAGAAGAACCCGGTGATGGCCGCTTCGAAGCCGGCGCCGGGGCTCACCCACATGGCCACGGTGATCACGATCCAGAGCAGGGACGCCAGGAGCAGTCCGTAGGCGCGCCGGGCCACCAGCAGCACGCCACCCGCGAGCACGGCCAGCACGAACGCGGCGGCCTGCACGTTCGGGCCGTATTCAGGCAGGTAGCCGGTGAAGCCGAGCCCGACAGCACGTTCCAGCGCGGTCCGGAACGGCACGGCGGCGATGTCCGGCGGGAACCCGGAGGTCTTCCCGCCCTGCCCCACGAGCTTGATCAGCATCGGCGAGGCCACGACGATCCCTGCGATCCCGGCCAGGACCAGCGGCAGGAACTGACCGCGCAGCCTGGTCCACCCGCCGCGGGTCAGCAGGTCGCCGATCCACCACGCCACCGTCGACACGCCCACGGTCATCACGGCGCTGGGGTGCAACGCGACCAGCCCGGCCACGCCCACGGCGATCACCGGTACGGCCGACCACTGCCGCGGCCGCACGCTCAGCAGCACGGCGAGGAAACCGGGGGCGAGCACCAACGCCGCCGCGTTGGGCAGCACACCGCCCTGCGCGGCCATCGTGATGGTCGGCGCGTTCATCCCCACCGCGACCAGCGCACCGACCCCGGCTGCCACGACGGCGAGCGGTCCGCCGATCCGCGCCCGGCGGGCCGTCACGTGGGCGAGCGCGGCCGTCGACAGCACGAGTCCGATCACGAGCAGCGCGATGGTGACGCCGTTCAGGCCCCGGATCGGGTCGCCCACGAGCTGGCCGGTCGCCGCGGCGAGCAGGTGCATGCCCGCGGGGTAGAAGCTCACCGGCTGACCGGACACGAAGTCGACCGGAAGCAGCTGCCAGGTCGCCCCGTGGCCGGTGCGCATGATGTACGAGACGAGCTCGCTGTGCACGATCGTGTCGTGCTCCTGGGGCACCGTGTCCAGGGTTCCGCCCAGCCCGGACAGCCAGGTCCGCAGGCCGACAGCGGTACCGCCGAGCAGCACGAGCACCCCGGCCGCCGTGGTGATCACGCCCCACCGCGGGCGACGGCGTGGCTCCTCCCCCCGCGCGCGCCACCACCGGAACGCGCCGACCAGCAGCAACAGCGCAGTGACGGCACCGAGCGAGACCGCGTTGTAGGCGACGCCGAGCAGCGCGCACGCCATACCGACGAGAGTGGCGACACCGGCAGAAGCGACGGCGGCGAACCCCGCGAACCACACGGGTCTGCGAACACCGAACGCGGCGAGCAGGCCTGCACCGGGCAGCAGGACCACGGCCAGCGCAGCGGCCAGTGAGACTCCTTCAACCAACATGAACGCTCTCGATCACGGTGTCGGAGAGAGACTGCGGGCCGGAAATTTTTGCAGACGGGCCACCATCAGGCGGAGGCGAGGTCGGGAAGCACTTCCGCCGCGACCTGCTCCAGGACGAGTTCGCGGCCCCCGTACACCCCGTGGCTGCGCGGCCAGTGCACGACGACGTCGGTGAACCCGAGCTCGCGCGCCCGGAACGCGGCGTCGCGGAACCGCTCGACGCTGCTCAGCGAGTAGACGGGATTCGAGTCCAGGTTGAGGTAGTGGTCTACGCTCTGCGGCCGGCGTCCGCGCTGGTCCAGGACCTTGTGGAACGTCTCGACGTTCTCGGCCACGCCCGCCCACCACGCGCCGTCGTCCTCGGTCGACGGTCCGGTGGTGACCCAGCCGGAGCCGAACCGGGCAGCGACGTCCATCGCCTTGGGACCGTTCGCGGCGACCAGGAACGGCAGCCGCGGTCGCTGGACGCAGCCCGGTGCGGAACGCGCCCCGTCGGCCGCGAAGTAGTCGCCACGCCAGGTCGTGCGCTCCTGGATCAACAGCCGGTCGAGCAGCTCGACGAACTCACCGAACCGCGCTGTCCGCGCGCCGGGGGTCAGTGGGGACGAGCCGAGCACCGTGGTGTCGTAGCCGGCGCCGCCCGCGCCCAGCCCGAGCATGAAGCGGCCGTCGGAGACGTCGTCGAGGGTGAGCAACTCACGGGCGAACGGCACCGGATGCCGGAAGTTCGGGCTCGCGACGAACGTGCCGAGCCGGATCTTCGAGGTGACCATCGCAGCGGCGGTCAGCACCGGCACCGCGGAGAACCACGGCCCGTCGACCAGGTCGCGCCAGCCGAGGTGGTCGTACGTCCACGCGTGCGCGAAGCCGTACTCCTCGGCGGCACGCCACTTCGGTTCGGCGGCCCACCAGCGGTCTTCGGGAAGGATGACGATGCCAACACGCACACCGCAGAGTAACCAGGCCCACGTCACAAGTTCACATCGGACCGAATCTGAACCAGGCAGTATTGGCTGGTGGAGACACCTCGGCTGGTCGCATCGGACGTGGACGGAACCCTGCTCGGAGTGGACGAGCGGGTGAGTGAGCGCACGGCGGCCGCCGTCGCGCGAGTGCTGGCAGCCGAGACACCGTTCGTGCTGGTCACCGGCAGGCCGCCGCGCTGGGTGCCGATGATCGCGCGGGACGCGGGCGTCAACGACTACGCCATCTGCGCGAACGGTGCCGTCCTCTACGACATCGGCAAGGACGAGGTGTTGTGGCAGCGCGGGCTCGAACCAGTGCTGATGAACGACATCGCCGGCGCCCTCGACGCGGCCGTGCCCGGTGTGGCGTACGCCACTGAACGTGTCGGCTCCCGCGCCAACGACCCGGACGTGCCGCCGTTCGTGGCCGAGCACGAGTTCACCAACGTGTGGCCGGAGTCGGCCGGCCGGGTGCCGCGGGCCGAGATGTTCGGGCATCGCGCGGTGAAGATGCTGGTCAGGCACACGGGCATGACGAGCGCCGAGATGGCGATGGCCGCCCGTGAGGTGCTCGGCGACGACGTCACCGTGACCTACTCCTCGAACTCGGGCCTCATCGAGATCGCCGCGGCCGGGGTCACCAAGGCGACCGGGCTCGAAGACGTGACCGAGCGGTACGGCATCCCCCGCGCCGCCGTCGTGGCCTTCGGGGACATGCCCAACGACGTGCCGATGCTGAGCTGGGCGGGCCACGGTGTCGCGATGGGCAACGCGCACCCCGAGGCCGTGGAGGTGGCGGACGAGATCACCGCGTCCCACGCCGAGGACGGCGTCGCGGTGATCCTGGAGCGCTGGTTCTAGCTCGAAAAGCGAGATCGCCGCGCCCCACGTCTCGAAGACGGGGTCGCGGCGATCCGGCGAAACCTGTGTCTAGACCTCGTCGACGACCGGGCGACGCTTGGACGTGAAGTGCACGGCGCCGGCCGCGGCACCTGCGGTGACCAGGTCCGCGACGATGAACATGACCCGCGAGGCGGCCGCGAACGCGCCTGCCTGGATCGGGTCGAGGCCGCCTGCCACCAGCACGGCTACCAGGACGATCTCCCGCGCGCCCGCGCCCGCCGGCAGGATGAAGAAGAACATGCCGATGGTCATCGCCAGCGCCATCGCGCCGATGCACTGGCCGAGTCCGGACCAGCCGGGCGAGCCGATCGAGTTCGACAGCAGCCAGAGGTGCAGGCCCTGGAAGCTGAACGCCAGCACCGAGTAGCCGAGCGACTTGCCGACCGTGGACCACTTGATCCGCTCGGCCAGCGGCGGGCGGCGCAGCGTCTTGAGCACCAGCGAGGTGCCCCAGGTGAGGATCCGCGGGTGCAGCGCGATCAGGCCGATCGGCAGCAACGCGAACAGCCAGGCCGCCTCGGGGGTCTCGTCCAGGATCACCGGCAGGGCGAGGGCGCCCAGCAGCAGCGATGCCACGATCGAGATGCCGATCTGCACCAGCGCGGAGGTGAAGACGCGGGCACGGGCCAGGCCGGCCTTGCGCCCGAGCTCCATCTGCAGCACGTACGCCCACACCGAACCCGGCACGTACTTGCCCAGCATGCCGACGAGGTTGATCTGCGCGCCGAGGACGACACCGATCGGCTTGCCCAGGCTGTCGACCACCGTCTGCCAGGCCATCACACCGAAGAACATCGACACGATGACCGAGACCATGCTCAGCACCGCCGACTCCCAGGCGATGCCGGACAGCGTCCGCCACACCTCGGACCAGTTCGTGACGAGCTGGTAGATCGCGAAACCCAGCACGGCCACGACGAGCAGACGCCGGCCCCAGGTGATGGCCTGCGCCTTGAGGCTCTTCGGCTGCGGCTCTGGCGCCTTCGCGTGGTCCGCGTCGGCTTCCACTGTCGTCATTGGTTCTCCGCTACGAGCACTGGGCGAGTTGGTGGACATCGGCTCAGACCGTGACGGTGGTCAGCCTGCTGAACTCAGCCAGCAGGTCGTAGCCGTCCCACACCGCGGCGAAGCTGAGTGCGGAGCCGAACGGCACAACGCGGTCGATCCCGCGTCCGGCGAGCGCGTGCACGAACTCGACCACCTCTGGGCGGTCGAACCCGAAGACGCTCAGCGTCTGGTCCTTCCGTTGCACGACGTCCACGAGCGCGGTGAGGTTGCTCACGGTCGTCTGGGGAAAGGTACCGACCCCCAGCCACTCGCGTGGCACCGCGGTCGGTTCCGCCAGCTCCAGGGTGGCCACGGCGTTGCCGGAGAAGCGGATCTCGGTCACGTGGCCCTCGGCCGCGACACCGTACGCGGAGACCCTCTTCTGCACGGCCATCGCCGGTTCGACCACGAAGTGCTTGCTCTCGACGACCTCGGAGAGCAGCGTGAGGAACTCCTCGCGCCCCCGCTTCGCGCCCTCGTCCGCGCCGACCCAGAACAGGGTGCGCGGCGAGGAGCAGGCAGCCTGGTCGAACCAGTACGAGTCGTTGTAGAACCCGATCGCGGCGTCACGGCGCTGCTCGGGCGTCGCGGCCTCCCAGCCGGCGACCGAGATGGCGGCGAAGGACGCGCGGTCGGGGAAGGTCAGGTCGCGTGCCTGCGGGCCGATCGGGCTCTTGCGCACCTCGGTGACCGAGCGGTCGCCGCCCCAGATCACGCGCAGCTCGCAGGCGGCGGAGAACGCGGACGTCACCACTTCGTCGCGGCCGTACGTGACCATCCGCTGCGTCTGCGCGACGGCGGGGTGCGCGTCGGCGAGCGCCTCGTTCAGCGCTTCGAGGACGGCCTCCGCGGCACCGGCGGAACGCTGGGAGATCCGCACGACGTTCGGGTTGCCGGCCAGCGCGGAAAGCGCCCACGAGTACACGAAGATCGTGTCCACGTTGGCGGGCGGCACGTGGAAGACGAGCCCGCGCGGGAAGCGCATCGCGTCGCCGGACGTCTCCAGGCTCGCGATCGCCTTGGCGATCTCGCCCTTGCGCAGGAAAAAGCCCAGGGAGGCGAGCTCGGGGTAGCGCCGGGCGACGGCGGGCGCGAGCAGCTTGCGCGCGAACTTCACCAGGAACTGCACGATCCGCTCGTCGCCGACCTTCAGCCGGCCGCCTTCCGGCTCCTGTGCCAGGTCCGCGAGCAGCGCGTCGACCTCGACGTCCGGGCCCGCGGGGAAACGTTGCTGGATGCTCACGCCGGGCTCCCGCTGAAGGTGTCGGAACAACCACGGGCCTCGGCGCGCGGCAGCCTGCCGAGCACGGAGAACCGCTTGCCCGGCCAGTCGCCGTCGTCGATGCCGTGCACGACGCCGAGGTCCTCGGTCAGCAGCACGTGCCCGGGGTACGACCTCGGCACGGTGCTGACGACCTCGATGACGCCGGGCTTGCCGACCGGCTGCTCGGCCCACGTCTCCGGGTCGCGGATCACGATGTCGGCGAAGTCGGGGCAGTAGAGCGAGTTGCCCGACGGTCCCTCCAGGAACACGGTGCCGAGCTGCTCGACCATGCCGTAGTAGTTGTGGATCCGGGTGAGACCGGTGTCCTCGGCGAACCGGCGGCGGAACTCGGCGTTGTCGACGGCGCGGTCGATCAGCTTCTTCCAGCCACCGGAGTGGATCAGGATGCCGTTCGACAGGTCGAGCCGGTGCTCGCGGGCGACCTCGTAGAGGTACTGCCACACCATGAAGGTGAAGCCGAAGATGAGGAACGGCTGGTCGCCGTGGTTCGCGAGGAAGCCCTTGATCGCCTCGACGTCCGGGCGGTCGTTCTCGTCCAGCGCGTAGACGTGTTTGCGGCCGAAGTTCGCCATGCCGAGCACGCCGGCACCACGCGCGGAGAAGGACCGGCGGTTCTTGATGATGGCGATGGTGTCGACCATCAGCATCGGCAGGCGCTGGTCGCCGAGCACCGTGCGCAGCGTGTTGCCGAGGTAGCGCGGCTGGTCGGCCGCGGCCTCCTTGTCCAGGTAGATCCGGGAGACCTCGGCGCCGGTGGTGCCGGACGAGGTGAGCACCTTGAAGACCTGGTCGTCCGGCACGCTCTTGAGCACGTGGTGCTTGAACATCCGCACCGGCAGCCAGGGCAGCTGCTCGACGGTGTCGTACACCGTGCCGCGCGGGGTGCCGAGCGCGCCGAGAATCCGGTCGTAGGGCTCGCAGTTGGCCCGGTGGTGCTCGGTGAGCTCGCTGAGCTTGGGCAGCAGCGCCGCCTCGCGCTCGGTCTGGCTCAGCCCGAACACGCCTTCCGCTGTGACAGTCACGCCCGTCCCTCCAGGGAGCGGTAGTCGATCTTGCCGCTGGGCAGCAGCGGCAGGGCGTCGATGTCCCGCACGTCGAATCCGGTCACGTGCAGGTGCAGCTTCTCGGCGAGGGCCTTCGCTGCTGCCTTGCGCGTGTCAGCGGCGCAGTTCTCCAGCCAGATGACGACCTTGTCACCGGCGGGCATGGCGGCCGCCGCACCGATGTCCAACCCCGCACCCCGCAGCATTTGTTCCAGGTCGTCGAGGTTGACGCGGTTGCCGAAGATCTTGCCGATCCGCTTGAGCCTGCCGGTGATGTGCAGGTACCCGTCCGCGTCCAGCCGGCCGAGGTCGCCCGTCGCCAGCACGCCGCCGGTCACGTCGCCTTCCGCGAGTTCGGCCTCGGTCTCCGCGTAGCCCATCATCACGTTCGGGCCGCGGTAGAGCACCTCGCCGACGACCTCGGGCTCGCTCGTCTCGGAGCCGTCGTCCAGGCGGATGGAGAAGGTGCCGCCGGGCAGCGACGGACCGGCCGAACCGATCTTCTCGGCGAGCTTCTCCGCAGGCACGGTGGCCATTCGCGGCGCGGCCTCTGTCTGTCCGTACATGACGAACATCCGGCCGCCGACCGCGGTCATCTTGTCGTTGAACGCGGTGACGAGGTCCTCGCGCAGCTTGCCGCCGGCCTGCGTGATCGTGCGCAGGGTCGGGTACTTGGCAGGGTCGAACTTGAGCCGCTTGAGCATCTCGTAGTGGTACGGGACGCCGGCCAGCGAGGTGATCTTGTGCTCCTCGACGGCCTGCCAGAACGTCCTGCCTATCACGCCGCCGGGCTCGACGACCACCGTGGCGCCGCGCACCATGTGGCTGTTCAGCACCGACATGCCGTAGCTGTAGTGCAGCGGCAGGCTGGTCGGGGCGACCTCGGCGGAGTCGATGCCGAGCACCTCGGCGATGGCGTCGGCGTTGGCCAGCACGGCGGCACGGGACAACCGCACGAACTTCGGGTTGCCGGTGGAACCGCTGGTCGGCAGCAGCACCGCGAGATCGGGGTGCGGCTCGACGCCGTCGGCGCTCTCCCTCACCCAGGCGTGACCGCCTGCGTCCGCAGCGCGGTAGCCCTCCGGCGCCTCGCCGTCGGCACCCAGCACGGCGGCCGGGCGGAACCGGGCGACCAGCTCCAGCAGGACGTCGCGCTCCTGGCCAGCGTCGAGCAGTGCGACGGCACGGCCTGCCTCGAACGCGCCGAGGTAGCGCAGCACGCTCGGCACGTCGATGGAGGTGCGGGCGAACAGCACACCCGCGGGCAGTCCGGCGAGCACGCCGCCGACGGCCGCGACCTCGGTGCGCAGACCATCGCCCTGCCACGACTCACCGCTGGTCGCGTCGACCAGCCTGGCGTCGCCGCGAATCAGCGCGGTCACAGCACGAGTCCGCCGTCGACGCCGAGCACCTGACCCGTGATGAACGAGGCCTCGTCGCTCACCAGGAAGCGGATGGCCTTCGCCACCTCCTCGGGCTTGCCGAGCCGGCGCAGCGAGGTGTCCTCGACGCGCCCGGCGATGACGTCCTCGCCCAGGTGCGCGGTCATGGCGGTCTCGATCACGCCGGGAGCGACGCCGTTGACCCGGATACCGGACCGGCCGAGCTCCTTGGAGGCGGACCTGGCGATGTTGCCGACCGCGGCCTTGGAGGCGGCATAGGCGGTCTGACCCGCGCTGCCGTTCTCGCCGACGATCGACGCGAGCACGACGATGGCACCGGTCTTGTGGCGCTGCATCACGCGCGCGGCGGCCTGGACCGTGTAGATCGTGCCGGCCACGTTCGTCGTGAGCATCCGCTCGACGAGGTCGTCGCGGATCATGCCGATCAGCGCGTCCTCGAGCACACCGGCGTTCGCGACGACGATGTCGAGCCTGCCGCGCTCCTTGCCGATGCCGCGGATGACCGAGGTGACCGCCTTGGAGTCGGTGACGTCGAGCGCCACCCCCGTCACGTCGGCGTCGAACTCGGCTGCGACCTCGGCGGCGCGCTCCTTGGCCGACGCCTCGTCCCGGCCGGTGAGCACGACGGCTGCCCCGGCCTCGGCGAGCGCGCGGACCGTCTGGAACCCGATGCCACGGGTACCGCCGGTCACCACTGCAACCTTGCTGGTCAGGTCAATCACTACGACATCAGTCCCGTACGAAGTCGATTCCGCGAGTCCCGACGAGCGTACCCGGCTGGACTTCTTGATCATCTCGCGTACCTGAGCGTGTGCTGTTTCACAACGAATGCGTCAAGTATTTCGTCAAAACGAAACAGTTGGACATCCCCGCCGACCATCACTACACCGGAAAGTGCTGGTCGAAGGGGGTATTTATGCCGATCGACCTGGAACAGTCGCAACTGCGCATGGTCGCGGGAGGCGACGGTCACATCTTCAGCGTCCAGGCGGACGGCCGTCTGCTGCACTACCGCCACCTCGGATGGCAGACGGGCGCGGTCAGCTGGGCGAACGGGGGCGTCGGCCGGCTGATCAACTCGGGCTGGCACGTCTTCACCACGGTGCTCGGCGCCGCGGACGGCCAGCTGTTCGGCTTCGCGGGTGACGGAACCGTCCGCTGGTACAAGTACCTCGCCGCGACGGACACGTGGGCACCCAACGGCGCCACGGTCATCGGCACCGGCTTCGACCAGTACGTGCAGGTCTTCGGCGGGTGGAACGGCGAGATCTACGCGGTCGACGGCGACGGCAAGCTCTTCTGGTTCCGCTACGTCGCCGGCAACGGCACGACCGGGCCGGGCGCGTGGGCCAACGGCGGCGTGGGCCTGCTGGTCAAGACGGGTCTCAAGTTCTACCAGCAGTACGTCGCCGACCAGGGCGGCGTGATCTACGCGGTCAAACAGGGTGAGGAACTCCACTGGTTCAAGCACACCGGCGGCGGCACCTGGGCCAACAGCGGTGAACCGGTCGCGATCGGCACCGGCTGGACAGCCGAGTACCAGCGCGAGTTCATCGCCATGGGCGGCTCGCTCTACACGGTGTTCATCAACCGCTCGTCCCCGCCGGCCCGCGACCACGAGCTCAACTGGTTCCGCCTGAACAACTGGCAGAGCATCCCGCTCAACGGCGCCCCGTCGTGGGCGAACAACGTCGGCACGCTGGTCGGCACCGGCTGGACCACCTGCCGGACCGCCAACCTGCAGGGGTACGCCGCTTCGTGGTCGGCGTCGACCGGCTCGTCGCTCGGCGTGAAGGTGTCGTCGACGGTCGGCTCGTTCGCCGCGAGCGTGCAGCGGCTGACAGGTCCACTGCCGTCGGGCGGCACCACGGTGTGGGGTCCGGTCACCGTCCCCGGAGCGCTCCAGCTGGTGCAGAACGGCTACCGGCGCAGCGGCTGCGGATGGGCCGACACCTTCTCCGTGCCCGTCGGCGCGAACTGGCAGAGCGGGCTCTACGCGGCGACGCTGTCAGGTCCGCTCGGCATGAAACGGCACGTGCCGTTCGTGGTGAAGCCCGCCGCACCCGTCAACCAGCTCGCGGTGCTGCTACCGACCTTCACGCACAACGCCTACAACGCGTGGGGCGGCCACAGCCAGTACACCTGGGACATCGTGCCGACGAACCGATACGTCACCCTGCGGCGCCCTGCCGAGAACGCGGTCCTGAGCGCACCGGGGAGGCTGGACGCACGCTGGTACAGCGACCTGCTGCTGCTCCGCTGGCTGACCGCCAACGGGTTCGCGTACGACTGCTACCAGGACCTCGACCTGCACCAGTCGGCGAGCTGGATCGGCCAGTACAAGGCGGTGGTGCTGGGCACGCACCCCGAGTACTGGACGGTCACCATGCGCACCCGGCTCCTCGCCTACCTCAACGCGGGCGGCAAGGTGCTCGCGCCGAGCGGCAACGCGATCTACGAACCGCTCGACCTCGCCGACAGCGACACGACGGCGGTGCACCGGGATCCGAACGGCAACCGGATCCCGTACGAGAACCACGGGATGCCACCCTCGGACGTGCTCGGGGTGTCCTACACCGGCGCGTACCTCACGTTCGAGCCGTACGAGGTGATCGTCGACCACCCGTTCCTCGCCGGTACGGGACTGACGGTGGGCAGCCAGTTCGGCCTGACCGGCTACAACGGGGCCGCGAGCGGGTGGGAGATGGACGCCACCCCGCTGGGCGGGCTGTCCGGCGTGCAGATCATCGCCGAGGGCGGGCAGTCCGGCGGGGCGAACATCGTCCAGGCCGCGAAGGCCAACGGCGGCTGGGCCTTCAGCGTCGGCTCGCTCACGTTCAACGGCGCGCTCGACAACGACCCGGCCATGTCGAAGCTGTTCAAGAACGCCGTGACCGCCGCGCTCGCCTGACCCGGAACACGCAAAGGGCCGACCTCCCCAGGAGGCCGGCCCTCGCCAGAACCGATGAGATCAGTCCTCGACGCCGAGGCCCTTCAGCATGTCGACGGCGACCTTGAAGCTGCTCATGTCGATGACCTGCTCGGTGTCGAGCTCGACGTCGAACTCGTCCTCGATCGCGGCCACCAGCGCCATGTGGCCCACGGAGTCCCACTGCTCGATGTCGCGGTACTTCAGGTTCTCCACGTCGACGTCCTCGTCGAGGCCGAGGGACTCCACGAAGACGGTGCGAAGCCGGTCGTTCAGCGCCATTTGGTTCTCGATCTTTCTGTGCTCGGGTCTCGGGACTCGGGTCTGGATGTCAGTGCGCGGGCGCGCGATCGGCCCATGCCTTCAGCAGGGAGGCGATCTCCTCGGGGAGCCCTGAGGAGGGCAGTTCGCCCTTGCCCTTCAGGAACGGCTCCAGTGCGGTGATCGTCTCCTCGTCGCAGCCGCGGCGGCTCAGGCCGACGACGTTGATGCCGGTCACCCTGGCCGGGTTGCCGACGCTGATCGTGAACGGGTCGGCCGTCTTGCGGACGGCGGAACCCATGCCGACCATCGCGCCGGGACCGATCTCGCAGCTCTGGTGCACGACGGTGCTCATGCCGACGTTGGCGTGCGACCAGACGACCGTGTGACCGCCGAGCTGCACCGTGCAGGCGAGGGTGATGGCGTCGTGCAGCACCACGTCGTGGCCGACGTGGCTGCGCACGAGCAGGTAGTTGCCGTCGCCGATGGTCGTCTCGCGGTGCGTGCCCTGGTGGACCGTCACGTATTCGCGGATGCGGTTGTTGTCGCCGATGTTGACGCCATGACCGTCCAGCTCGCCCTCCCAGGCGACGGGATGCGGACCGTTGCGGTCCTCGGCCGGCGTGCCGATCGTGACGTGCGGGCCGATCCAGTTGCCGTTGCCGATCCGGCAGGGACCGACGACGACCGAGTAAGGCCCGATGACGTTGTCGTCACCCAGCTCGACACCGTCGCCGATGATGGCGGTGGGATGAATACGGTTAGTCACAAGACCCGTTCCTGCGTAAGCCCGGAGTTACCTGCGTTACCTCACGCAGGCCCACGGCAACATGGCCGCGATCGGGAGGTAACGTGTCTTCCCGCGTCAAGGGGCGGGACGAACAGTCACTGTACCGGACGCGGCCCACCGTCTCCGGAGCGAAAGACTGCTGCATGATCCCCATCACTGTCGTGGACGTTCAGGACGCCGAGCCGCTCGTTCTCGAGGTGCTCAGGTCCGGCGTCATCGCCCAGGGCCCCATGGTGAAGCGGTTCGAAGACGCCTTCGCCTCGGTCGCCGGTGTGTCACACGCGATCGCCGTCAACAACGGCACGACCGCGCTCGTGGCGTCGATCCAAGCGCTCGACCTGAAGCCGGGTGACGAGGTCATCACGACCCCGTTCACCTTCGTGGCGACGCTGAACGCAATTCTGGAGGCAGGTGCGACCGCGCGGTTCGCGGACATCAGCACCGACGACTTCAACATCGACCCGGAGAAGGTCGCTGCGCAGATCACCGACCGCACCAAGGTCCTCATGCCGGTGCATCTCTACGGCCAGATGGCGGACATGGGCCGTCTCGTCCCGCTGGCCCAGGAGCACGGCCTGACCATCGTCGAGGACTCGGCGCAGGCGGTCGGCGCGACGTACGAGGGCAAGCCGGCCGGCAGCTTCGGCATCGGCTGCTTCTCGCTCTACGCGACGAAGAACATCACCACGGCGGAGGGCGGCGTCATCACGACGTCCGACGACGCGCTGGCGGACAAGCTGCGGGTCATGCGCAACCAGGGCATGCGCGCTCGCTACCAGTACGAGATGGCGGGCCACAACTACCGCCTGACCGACCTGCACGCCGCCGTCGGCATCCCGCAGCTCGAGAAGCTGCCGCAGCTCACCAAGGCTCGCCAGCGCAACGCGGAGGCGCTGTCGAAGGGCCTCGCGGACGTGCCCGGTCTCACGGTTCCCGCCGTGCTGTCCGGCCGTGAGCACGTGTGGCACCAGTACACGGTCCTCGTCGGCGACGACGCCCCGGTGACCCGCGACGAGCTCGCCGCGAAGCTGTCCGAGAAGGGCATCGGCAACGGGATCTACTACCCGAAGCTGGTGTTCGACTACGACTGCTACCGCGACCGTGCGGACGTCATCACGTCGGATGTCCCGGTGGCGAAGAAGGTCGCCGAGCAGGCGCTGTCGCTGCCGGTGCACCCGAAGCTCACCGACGCCGAGCTGGAGACGATCGTCACGTCCGTGCGGGAGGTGTTCGGAGCATGAGCAAGCCGCACCGCATCGCCCTCATCGGCACCGGCTCGATGGGCTCGCTGCACGCCCGTGTGACGTCGCAGAACGAGCGCGCCAAGCTGGTTCGCGTCGTCGACCCCCGCGAGGAGGCCGGCAAGGCCGTCGCGGATCGCTTCGACGCCGCGTGGTCCCCCGAGATCGGTTCGCTCGAGGACGTCGACGCCGTCATCCTGGCCGCTGCCACCGAGGCGCACCACAAGCTGGCGCTCGAGGTTCTCAACCAGGGCAAGCCGCTGCTGGTGGAGAAGCCGGTGTGCGACGACCTGCACAAGTCGGAGGAGGTCGTCGGGCTGTCGGAGAAGCTCGGCGTCCCGATGATGTGCGGTCTGCTGGAGCGCTACAACCCGGCCGTGCTGACCGCACTGCACCTCATCAACGAGCCGGTGCACGTGATGGCGCGCAGGCACAGCCCGTACGCGCCGCGGATCAAGACCGGCGTCTCGTGGGACCTCCTGGTCCACGACGTCGACCTCGCGATCCAGTGCTTCGGCGGGGTCGAGCCTCAGCGCGTCACCGCAGGCGTCGGCAACTTCCACCCGGACTCGCTGCCGGGCGCGGAGGACAACGTCGAGACCGTGCTGACGTTCCCGACCGGTCTCGCGACCGTGTCGGCCAGCCGCATCGGTCAGCGCAAGGTTCGTTCGCTGGTCGTGTCCGAACTGGACCGTCTCATCGAGATCGACCTGCTGCGCCGCGACGTCACGATCTACCGGCACGTCTCGCACGACGCGGCCACCGCGGACGGTCTCGGTTACCGCCAGCAGGCCGTGATCGAGATTCCGGAGCTGCTGTCGGCGCGCGAGCCGCTCGCCACCCAGCTCGACCGCTTCCTCGACCTGATCGAGGGCAAGGTCGACGCGGACGACGAGCGCCGGTCGATCCTTCCGGCGCACCGCGTGGTGGCCAGCGTGCTGGAGAGCTCCCGCACGGCGGTCTGACCGTCCACTGAGGAACAGAACACGAAGAAGGGCCGGCCCGATTGGGCCGGCCCTTCTTGTTGTGTCAGACGCGATCTACTAGCTGATCACGTTGTTCGTGTTCCAGCCCCAGCCCAGGGACTCGGGGGCCAGGAACGTGTTGAACGCGGTGTACTCACCGGTCGGCTGGAAGACGCCGGTGTGACGGTAGGCCTGCAGGACGCCGCCCTGCGTGCGGCCGAGGATGTCGGTGCTGCCGTCGAAGTTCACGTCGGCGAAGCTGACCGCGTTCATGGTCTCCCAGCCGTACGACAGCCACCAGACGTGACCACCGTTGGTCGGGGAGAACACGCCGAGCCAGCCGTCGTTCGCCAGGAACACCAGGTCCGGCACGCCGTCCTTGGTCACGTCGGCCATGTTCAGCTCGACGTCGTCCTTCACGCCCGTCACCAGCAGCTGCGGGGCACCGAAGGTGTTCATGCCGTTGATGCCGGTGCCGCTCGCACCCGCGCCGTTGTGCGGGTAGATGTAGAGCTCGTCCGTGCCGGCACGGCGGGCGACGATGTCGTCGAAGCCGTCACCGTTGACGTCGTGGAGGAACACGATGTCGTTGATGTACCAGCCGCCGCCGACGAAGGTGACCGCGCCGAGCGTGCTCGTGCCGTTGAAGGAGCCCGAGTGCTCGTAGACGGCCATGCCGCCGTTGACGTGGTCGATCGCGACCACGTCGGACAGGGAGTCCTTGTTGATGCGGCCGCTGCCGATCCAGCGCTTGCCGTTCCAGCCGTAGTTGATGTCCACAGCGGGCTCGTACGTGCCGGTACCGGCGTACGTGCCGTGGTGCTGGTAGACCTTCAGCGCACCGTTGTCCGCCTGGCGGGCAAGGATGTCGTGCTTGGTGTCACCGTTCCAGTCACCGGCGTTGCCACCGCTGGACGCGGACGCGGTGCCGAACTCACCGGTCTTCTTGGCCGGCATCATGTGCATCTTGATCTCGGCGTGCTTCGGTGGCTTCGGTGCCGCCGCCGCGGACGCGCCACCGGGAACGAGCGACACCGCAACGAGTGCCGCCGCGAAAGCCGCGAGAACACGCGCGACGTTGCGGGAGCCCCCACCACGCAACTTCTGCTGCATATGTATTTCTCTCCTGCTTCTCCGTGGAGAAGGGTGTACCGAAGAAGCCCCCCACATGCGCGGACGACGGCACAGTCAGCAGGCCCCCAGGCCCCCAAGCGACACGAGACGATCTCGCCCCCCTGTCTGATTATCGGAGAGAAGATCGGATCGTTTCACCCAGACGAGTGACATAGGTCACTCGTGTGCGAGTATGCGGAAACCGAGTCAGCCGCGTTGGGAGGCTAGGCCTGCCAATACTTCGAGGTGCTTGCGCAGCACGACTTCCATCGTGAAGTACGTGTCCACGAGCGCGACGCCGGCCTCGGAGATGTGCTTCGACTCCGCCGGGTCCTTGATCGCCTCGATCAGCCGGGCGGCGAGCTCCGCGGTGTCGCCGAGCGGGACCAGGTGCACGTTGTCCCGGTCGACCAGCCGGACGTCGAAGAAGTTGTCCTCCCGCACGGCCGCGACGACGGGCACGCCGGCCGCCATGGACTCGATGCTCGCGATGCCGAAGCCGTAGCCCTGCATCTCGTGGCACTCCACCTGCGCGGCGGCGAGGTAGTGCGGGATGTCCGACTTGGGCACACCACCGGTGGTGATGATGGACTTCTCCACGCCCAGTTCGGTGGCGCGCTTGAGGAACGGGTCGAAGTAGATACCTCCGACCACCACCAGCTTGGCCTCCGGCACCTCGCGCAGCACCGCGGGCATCGCCTCGACGAGCGCGAGCCTGTCGCGCAGCGGGATGACGTGGCCGGTGGACAGGATGATCGGGTCGTCACCGAGGTCGTGCCGCGCGCGGATGATGGTGCCGTCGCCGCCGCGGACCCACTCCGGCTCGACGCCGACCGGGATCGGCACCATGCCGCCGATGCTGCCCTTGTACTTCCGCTTGATGTACTCGTCCATCTGGACGTCCATGACGACGTAGGTCGGCCGGTAGTGCCGCATGAACGGCGCCACCACGAACCTGTCCAGCTGGTTGAAGGCGAACTGGTAGAACCACGTCGGGCTCTCCAGCCGGGTGTGCACCGACAGCAGCGTGGGCACGTTGTTCCTGCGTGCCCACACACCGCTGAACCACGTCAGGTCGAAGAACTGACCGTGCTGGTGGATGACGTCCGGCCCGAACTCGTCCAGCACCTTGTTCAGCCGCCGCGGCAGCGAGGGCCGGACGGTGAAGGCGATGTCGAAGTTGATCGCGAGCCGGGTCTCGGGCAGCCGGAACGCGGGAAACCGCAGGACGCGGACACCGTTGTGGACGGTGTCCATCGGCTGCTCTGCATGCTCCGCCGTGATCACGAGGACCTCGTGCCCGGCGCGGACGTAACCCTCCGCCAACGCCTCCGCGAGGTGGGCGCTACCACCCACCCGCGGAGGGTAGAAGTTGTTGACGACGGCGATCTTCACAGGCGTCAGCCGGAAACGGGCCCGATTTTTACTTCCGACCCGCTGAGCTCGACCGTGCCGATCGGGCGCGCCGGCACACCACCGACGACGGTGCGCGCGGGCACGTCCTTGGTGACCACGGCTCCCGCCCCGACCACCGCCTCGTCCCCGATCGTCACGCCCATGTTGACCACGGCGTTCGCGCCGAGGAAGACACGATCCCCGATGGTGACCGGTGCACGGTCGACCACCGGGTACTCACGCCCCGACACGCAGCGCTTCATCGAGCTGTGGGTGTAGATCTGCACGCCGCTGCTGATGTCGCAGCCCGCGCCGATCTTCAACCCGCCGGAGCCGTCGAGCACGGTGAACGCCCCGATCCAGGTGCCGGGGCCGATCTCCGGGTCGCCGGTGATCCACGAGTGCCGGTTGTACGGGTTCGGCGGCAGGCCGTGGAGCTCGTCGAAGTTCTGCTGCTCGGTCACTGCTGCCCTACTCGGCCGGAGCCGAGGCGCGCACCAGCTCGGACATGCCCTGCTCGACCGTGATGGTCGGCTCCCAGCCGAGGATCTCCTTGGCACGGGTGATGTCCGCGGCACGACGGGACACGAGCACGTCGCGCGGGTTGAACTGCGGCTCCACGTCGACGCCGACGGCCTGGATCAGGATCTTGGCCAGCTGTGCGATGGACGTGTCCACGCCGGTGCCGATGTTGATCGGCAGGTTGCCCTGCTCGCTCTCCATCGCCATCACCACGGAACGCGCGAGGTCGTGGACGTGGATGAAGTCCATCGACTGCTCACCCTTGCCGTCGATGACCGGCGGCTGGCCGGCACGGAGGCGCTGGATGAAGTGGTTGATCACCGAGGTGTAGTACGCCTCGATCTTCTGGCCGGGGCCGTACACGTTGAAGAAGCGCAGGGCGTTCCAGGAGAGGCCCTTCTGGCGCTGGTAGAAGCCCAGCAGGTCCTCACCGGCACGCTTGGTGATGCAGTACGGCGTGAGCGGGCGAAGCTCGTCGTCCTCGTGCATCGGCAGGCGCTTCGGGTCGCCGTAGACCGAGGCGGTCGAGGCGAAGACCAGGCGCTTGACGCCCTCGTCCGCGGCGGCGGCGAACACGTTGTGGTTGCCGGTCATGTTGATGTCGACCGACTCGTGCGGGTCCGCGATGCTCTTGTTGATCGAGACCGTCGCGAAGTGGATCGCGTGGGTGCAGCCGCGCATGGCCTCCCGCACCGCACCGCCGTAGCGGACGTCCTTCTCGATCAGCTCGACGTTGCCGGTCGCGACCAGCTCGTTGACCTTGGCGCGGTCACCGCGGGACATGTTGTCGAACAGGCGCACCTTGTAACCGCGCTCCAGCAGGAGCGGGATGACGTGCATACCGATGAACCCGGCGCCACCGGTGAAGAACACGGTGCGGTCGGACATGACGGTCAACTCCTTGTACTCGGGGTGCGACCTGGCGGTCAGGAAAGCTCGGCGACAACCTCGCGAACCGCTTCCGCGGCGCGCTCGACTTCTTCGTCGGTGAGGTTCGCGTGCATCGGGATGGCCAGGTGCCGGCGGAACAGGTCCGCGGACACCGGGCAGGGCTCGGTGGCCCCGTAGATCGGCTGGACGTGCGAGGCGTACGTGCCGAAGTTGCACTGCACGCCGCGCTCACGCAGCTTCAGCGCGACCTGGTCACGGCTGATCGACGGGTCGATCGTGATGATGTAGGCCTGCCACGGGTGCGTGCGGTCCGGCGCCGTGACGGGCAGCTCGATGCCCTCGACACCCTTGAGCAGCTCGCCGTAGCGCTCCGCGACGTGGGTGCGGGCGGCGAGCAGGCTCGGCAGCCGGTCGAGCTGCACGTTCATGATCGCGGCCTGGACGTCCGAGAGGCGGTAGTTCCAGCCCAGCTCGTGGAACGTCGGGATGGGCAGCGTGTCGCTGCTCGCGCGGCCGAGCGCGGGCTCGATGCCGTAGGTGTGCAGCTTGCGCACCCTGGCGTCCCACTCGGCGTTGTTCGTGGTGAGCGCGCCACCCTCGCCGGAGGTGATGCCCTTGCGGCCGTGGAAGCTGAACGCGGCGATGTCCGCGAGGCTGCCGGCCGGACGGCCCTTGTAGGTCGCGCCCGCGGCACATGCGGCGTCCTCGATGAGGAACAGGCCGTGCTTGTCCGCGATCGCGCGCAGCTCGTCGTAGTCGGCGGGCTGGCCGGCGAGGTCGACGGCCACGATGCCGGTGGTGCGCGGCGTGATGGCGGCCTCGACCGCGGCCGGGTCCACGGTCCAGATGTCCGGGCGGATGTCGGCGAACACGGGCTTCGCGCCGGTGTACATCACGGCGTGCCCGGTGGCGGGGAAGGTGTAGTCGGCGACGACGACCTCGTCACCGGCCTTGGCACCGAGGACGTGCAGCGCCAGGTGCAGTGCGGCACCGCAGTTGCTCGTGGTCAGCGCGTGCGAGGTGCCGGCCGTGACGGCGAAGCGCTCCTCGAACTTGCGGCAGGTCGGTCCGGCACCGGCGAGCCACCCCGACTTGAAGACCTCGGCGATCGCGGCGAGCTCTTCGTCACCGACGGTGGGCTGGCCGAGAATGATGGGCTCAGACATACCTCTCCCCTGCGTGGATGGCGCCGAGTGTATAGGTGCGAGAGACGATCACCGGCGGGTGGGCCGTAGTGTCCTCAGTGCCGCGACCGGCGGCCTTGGCCCCGTATTCGGTGTCCAGACGGGTGCATCGCGGTGCCGGCCCCACGTCGGCATCCTGGTTGGCTGTGGGCGTGGGGCCGGTGCCGTGAGGCGCCCTGCTGGGCGCCGAAGACGCGGCCAAGGCCGCTGGTCGCGGCACTGGCAACACGAATGGACCCGGAAGACGAGGATTTGACGTGCGACACATCGCGGTTATCGGTGGTGGGATCGTCGGCCTGGCGGTCGCCAACGAGCTCGCAGGACGCGGCCACCAGGTGACCGTGCTGGAGAAGGAATCCCACTGGGCGGCGCACCAGACGGGCCACAACAGCAACGTCGTGCACGCCGGCCTGTACTACAAGCCGGGTTCGTTCAAGGCGCGGATGTCCGTGGCGGGCAACGCTTCCATTGTGGACTTCGCCAAGGAGCACGGCGTTCCCTTCGAGGTCTGCGGCAAGCTCGTCGTGGCCACTTCGGAGGACGAGATCGGGCGGCTGAACGCGCTCGCCGAGCGCGCGGAGGCCAACGGCGTGCCGGCCCGCATGATCTCCGCCGCCGAGGCCCGCGAGTACGAGCCGGAGGTCGCCACGGTCGCCGCGCTGCGCGTCGAGTCCACCGGCATCATCGACTTCCCCGCCGTGTGCTCCGCGCTGGTTCGGCTGCTCCACGCCCACGGCGCTGACCTGCGGCTGAACAGCCCAGTGCTCGGCATCCGCCAGTCGCAGACCGGTTCCGGTGTGGAATTGGCCACTCCGCAGGGGATCGTCCGCGCCGACGCGCTGGTGAACTGTGCCGGACTCCACAGCGACCGCATCGCGCGGATGGCCGGCCTGGACCCGTCGGCGACGATCGTGCCGTTCCGCGGCGAGTACTTCGAGCTGACGCCGGAGCGCCGCGGTCTGGTGCGCGGCCTCATCTACCCGGTGCCGGACCCCACGCTGCCGTTCCTCGGCGTCCACCTGACCCGGATGCTCGACGGCAGTGTCCACGCAGGACCGAACGCGGTGCTCGCCCTGCGCCGCGAGGGTTACAAGTGGTCGCAGTTCTCGGCCACCGACCTGTTCGAGGTCGCGAAGTTCCCCGGCACCTGGCGGCTCGCGAAGAAGTTCGCGCGCACCGGCCTCGAGGAAGTGCTGCGTTCGTTCTCCCGCAAGCGTTTCGCCGCTTCGCTCGCGCGCCTCGTGCCGGCCGTGCAGGAGCAGGACCTGGTGCGCGCGGAGGCCGGCGTGCGGGCACAGGCGATGCTGCCCGACGGTTCGCTGGTCGACGACTTCCTGTTCGAGACGGCCGCGCGTCAGGTGCACGTGCTGAACACGCCGTCGCCCGCGGCCACGTCGTCGCTGGAGATCGCGAAGCACGTGGCCGATCAGGCCGAGGCGTCGCTCGCCTGATTCGAAGACGACAACGGCGGGGGCTCGTTCGCGAGCCCCCGCCGTTTTGTTCGGTCTGTCTGTCTAGCGGGGCTTCAGCACGTCCGTGCCCATGTACGGCCGCATGGCCTCGGGGACCGTGATCGAGCCGTCCGCGTTCTGGTGGTTCTCCAGGATCGCGACGATCCACCGGGTCGTGGCGAGCGTGCCGTTGAGCGTGGCCGCGATCTGCGACTTGCCGTTCTCGTCCCGGTAGCGCACGTTCAACCGGCGCGCCTGGAACGTGGTGCAGTTCGACGTCGAGGTCAGCTCGCGGTACTTCTGCTGGGTCGGCACCCACGCCTCACAGTCGAACTTGCGGTGCGCCGACATGCCGAGGTCGCCGGTCGCCGTGTCGATGACGCGGTAGGGCACCTCGATCTTGGCGAGCATCTCCTCTTCCCACCCGAGCAGCCGGGCGTGCTCCGCCTCGGCGTCCTCCGGCTTCACGTACGAGAACATCTCGACCTTGTTGAACTGGTGCACGCGGATGATGCCGCGGGTGTCCTTGCCGTACGAACCGGCCTCACGGCGGTAGCACGACGACCAGCCCGCGTACCGCTTCTCACCGTCGAGGATCTCGTCGGCGTGGTAGCCGGCGAGCGGCACCTCCGACGTGCCGACGAGGTACAGGTCGTCGTCGGGCAGGTGGTAGATCTCGCTCGAGTGCGCACCCAGGAACCCGGTGCCCGCCATGATCTCCGGCCGCACCAGCGTGGGCGTGATCATCAGGTCGAAGCCGTTGGCCGTGGCCTGCGCCGCCGCCATGTTGAGCAGCGCGAGCTCCAGCTGCGCGCCGACACCCTTGAGGAAGTAGAACCGGCTGCCGCCGACCTTGGCCCCGCGCTCCATGTCGATCGCGCCGAGACGAGTGCCCAGGTCGAGGTGGTCGAGCGGCTCGAAGTCGAACTCGCGCGGCTCACCGACCGTCTTGACGACCACGAAGTCGTCCTCGCCACCGACCGGCGCGTCCGGGTGCACCAGGTTCGGGATCTTGCCCAGGAGCTCGTTGACCAGTTCGCTGGTGGAGCTCTGCTCGGCCTCGGCGGCCTTGACCTCGGCGGCCAGGTCCTTCGCTTTCACCAGCAACGCCGTGCGCTCGTCACCCTTGGCCTTGCCGACCTCCTTGCCGAGCACCTTCTGCTCGGCGCGCAGGGTGTCCGCGCGGGAGATGGCGGAACGCCGGCGCTCGTCCGCGGACAGCAGGGCGTCGACGACGCCTTCGTCCTCGCCACGGGCGCGCTGCGACGCACGCACAGTCTCCGGGAACTCGCGCAACACCTTGAGGTCAATCACCCTGAAAAGGGTAGACCCCACCTGTTCCGCAACTCACGCGGATATCCAGGTGGGGCCGGACGAGCTGGGGCGAGCGCGGACTAGATGATCGCCACGCCCACCACGAGGCCGAGCGCCACGTGCGCCGCGGCCACGACGACCGAAGCGGGCGCGAAGCGGTCGGACTCGATCAGCGCGCCGATGTCCAGCCGGGTCACCCACTCCAGCAGCCGGACGGCCGCCACCTGCACGATGATGCCGACGATGCCGTAGATCAGCGCCGACAGCAGGCCTTCGCTGAGCTTGCCCTGCGCGCTCCAGATCGCCACGACGATGATCAGGGCCATCGAGACCAGCCCCGACGCGGTGACGATGACCGCGTTCGGTGCACCGTTGCGGACCAGGGCGGACAGCTTGCCCGGCGTCGTCCAGTCGATCGCGTAGAAGCCGAAGACCATCAGAATCAGGCCGACGACGGCGTACAGCGCGATCGCACCGATGTTCCCGACGATGACTCCACCGAAGCCGGGGTCCAACGCGAGCTGCTGCTGGGTCATTGTGCTGTTCCCTTTCGGAGTCTTACTCAACAATTCGATGCGGCACGAACGCCGCGCCATCGTCGGTCACGAGACCGACCGTTTCCCGGATGCCGAGGCCGGCCGACGTGTCGCCGACGACCCAGGCGCCCAACGCGGGGCGGTAGCCGTCGAAGTCCGGAAGCGGATCGAACAGCTGGTACACGAAACCTTCTTTGCCGTACACGCCACCGGTCTGCGTTTCGTAGCCCGGAGCGACGATCTGGATGTTCGACCCCTCACGACCGAGCAGCGGCTTGCGCACGTACTCGGTGAGCATGCCGGGGTCGTTCAGGTAGGCCGGGAGCAGGTTGGGGTGGCCCGGGTACATCTCCCACAGGATCGCGAGCAGCGCCTTGTTGGAGAGCAGCATCTTCCACAGCGGCTCGACCCACAGGGTGCCGGGCAGCGACTCCACGGCGTGGCGGCCGAACTGCTCCTCGACCACCCACTCCCACGGGTAGAGCTTGATCACCGTGTTCATCGGGGACTCTTCGAGGTCGACGAACCGGTTGAGCAGCGTGTCCCAGCCGATGTCCTCGATCGCGAGACCCACGGTGTTCAAGCCAGCCTCGGCGGCCGTCTCCTGCAGGTAGGCGACCGTGAGGTGGTCCTCGCCGGACGGGTCGGCACCGGACCAGCTGAAGTGCACCTCGCTGGACGGCAGCTTGGCGCCGACCTCGGTCCACCGGGCGACCAGTTGCTCGTGCAGCGAGTTCCACTGGTCGTCGTCCGGGAACACGTCGGTCTTCCAGTGCCACTGGATGATCGCGGCTTCCAGCAGTGACGTCGGCGTGTCGGCGTTGTACTCGAGCATCTTCGCCGGGCCGGAACCGTCGTAGCGCAGGTCGAAGCGCCCGTAGACGTGCGGGTCGCGGCGCCGCCAGGACTCGGCGATGTGCGGCCACACCCACTCGGCGATGCCGAAGTCGCGGTACCGCTCGGTGAGCACCACGTTGTCCACCGCGTCGAGGCACATGGAGTGGAGCAGCTCGACGTCGGCTTCGAGCGACAGGATGTCGCTCATCTCGAACACGTAGTGCACCGACTCGTCCCAGTACGGGCGGTCGGCGCCGTTCGCGTACTTCGCGGGCAGCCCGAAGACCATCCCCTGGTCCGCGACCGTGCGTTGCCAGTTCGGCCGCGGTTGCGAGGTTTCACGACGCAACGGGGTCAGCCTCCGCTGCTGGACGAGCCGCTGCTGACGCCGAACCCGCCGCGCTGGACGGACGTGCCCGACTTCGTCGTGACGTTCGCGCCCTTCGGGACCGTGTAGCTGCCACCGACGGCCTTCTGCCCGACGTTGCCGGAGCTGCCGTAGTTGTACCGGTACGAGCTGCCGCCGATGTAGATGAAGCCGCCGCTCGTGTACCCGCCGTGGCTGCGGTAGTACGACTCGTCGCAGTAGTCGTCGTCGACGATCACGTTGTTCGAGTCGGTGCACTGCGCCGTGACGTTCTTCGGGCTGGCAGCCGCGTACCAGATCGCGACCAGCGCGACCACGCCCACGGTGACACCGCCACCGATGAGCCAGCGCTTGCGCGTCTTGCGCTTCTTCTCGAAGGCGGCGGACTCGGCGGCGAACCGCTCCTGCTGCGCCTTCAGCGCGGCGGCACGAGCGCGTTGCTCGGCGACCGTCGCCTGGCGCGGCTGCGTCACACCTGCCTGCTGCTCACGCATGCGGCCCTTGCCCTTGGCGGGCGCGTTCGGCTGCGGAGCCGGCTGGTAGGCAGGCGGCTGTTGCGGTTGGCCGGGCGGCCCCGACGGCTGCCCCGGCTGGGGCGTCGGCTGGCCGGGTCCTGGCAAGTTGTTGTCAGTCATCACCACTCCCGCGGGCAAGGTACCTAGCGACTCGGCTGATTCGCGGCTGATTGAGTGACGAGTGTCCTAATAGCAACACTCCACCCAACCCGGCGCACAGCCGTCTCACACGGCACGGGCATCATGGATGAGATGTCTCCGAGCGCCGGTTGGTTGAGTCGATCTGGTCACATCCGCGACACGCGGCTTGTGATGGTCGGCGCTTTCGTGGGCGCGTTCGGCTTGTTGATGTTGTCCACGTTCACCTCGGTGCTGGCCGGCGGACCGCTCTCGATCAAGCGCGAACAGGTCAACGCGGCCTACCAGGCAGCGGCGGGCGAGTGCCTGAACTGGGAAAAGGCCGATCTGTCCGACGCGCAGAAGGTCGACTGCTCGGCTGCCCACAAGTTCGAGGTCACCGGCACGGCGGACATCGCGGGCGCCTATCCGAAGGAAGCGCCGTTCCCGACCCCGGAGGTCTGGGAAAAAATTTCTCAGGAGAACTGCGCCCAGGCCGTCACCACCTACATGGCCGGCAAGCTCGACCCGGACGGCAAGTACGGCGTCAGCACGCTCAACCCCGACGAGAAGCGCTGGTCCGGCGGCTACCGCGAGATCCGCTGCGGCCTGCAGGTCACCGCGCCGTCCGGAGCCCCCCTGCCGTCGTTCGGCAGCGCCAAGAGCCAGGACCAGTCGAACGTGTACGACCCCGGCGTGTGCGTCGCCCTCGGCGAGAAGAACACGGTGGGTGACCCGATCGACTGCGCCAAGCCGCACGCGTTCGAGATCGTCGGCGTTGTGCAGCACCCCGAGGGCGAGTTCCTCGCGATCGAGAAGCAGGACGCCGTGATGCTGGAGAAGTGCGCGGCGGTCGCGGCCGAGTACACCGGCGGCGCGGACCTGAGGGCCAAGGGCCTGCTCATCACCTGGGACACCCGCTCGGACAAGAGCTGGGCCGTCGGCTCCCGCAAGGCCAACTGCAAGGTCGGCGCCGTCCCCCAGGGCGAGAACCTGGTGGCGTGGGAAGGCACCGTCCGCAACCCCAACGGCGCCCCGCTGACCACCTCGAACCCGCCGCAGACCACCTCGGTCAAGGCCCAGGCCGAGCCGACCGGCGCCCCGCTGCACTCCGAGTCAGGCCAGCCGCCCTCGGAGTCCGGCAAACCCTCAGACTCGGGCAAACCCGACAAACCGTCGTCCAGCGCGCCCACCACCACGACGGAGAACCGATGACCGTCGAGATGACCAGGGCCCGCTTCGACGAACTGGTCGAAGAGGCGCTGGACATGGTCCCGCCCGACTTCATGCACGCGATGAACAACGTCGTGGTGCTGGTCGAGGACCGCAACCCCGACGAGCCGTCCCTGCTCGGTCTCTACCAGGGCATCGCGCTGACCGAGCGCAACACCGACTACGGCGGCACGCTGCCCGACCACATCTTCATCTACCGCGAGGCGATCCTCGACATGTGCGACACCGAGGACGACGTCGTGGAGGAAGTGATCATCACCGTGGTGCACGAGATCGCGCACCACTTCGGGGTGGACGACGCCAAGCTGCACGAACTGGGCTGGGGCTAGCGCTCACCGCTCCGCGGACGTGCTGAGATCGTGATGCGTCCAGCTGCTGGCGAAACGGCTGGTCACGACGGTCTTACGTCGCGGGCGTAGTCGACGAACCGCAGCGGAGGCAGGCGACAGAATCCGCAGCGTTTCAACGCTTTGGGAGTCGCTACGTCCCGGAAGTCGTCCCGGACACGATCCAACGAGCTGGGGCTGGGGCTGGGGCCAGCGAAGGGATAGACCCCTACGGCTGAACTTCGACGCCCGCCCACGACCGGCACACCCAGCCGTCGCCCTCGGTCTCCAGCACCACGACCCCGGTGTTCGGCAGCAGGTTCTCCGCCAGTTCCACCGGCACGTTCGACGCCAGTGCCAGCGCGCCCATCCGGCCGGCGCCGCCGTGGGTCACGACCATGACCGTGCCGTCGCGTTCGATCGACTTGATGGCGCCCAGGAACCGGTCCAGCACCTGCTGCCCGGACTCGCCGCCACCGGGAAACGCCACGTCCAGCGCGCCCTCGGCCCACTTGATCACGGTTTCCAGGTAGGTCTTGTAGGCCTCGGTGTCGTTGCGGCCTTCCAGCGAGCCGACCTGGATCTCCTCCACGCCCTCCAGGATCTGGACGGGCAGGCCGAAGCGTTCGGCGGTGGGGGCGGCGGTCTGCTGGGCGCGCAGGCCGATGCTGGCGTAGACGGCGGTGACGTCTTCGAGGGCCAGCGTGTCGGCCAGTTCGCGGGCCTGCTTCTGGCCCAGTTCGGTGAGCGGGGGACCCGGCATGGCCGTGTCCAGCTTGCGTTCGATGTTCGACGCCGTCTCACCGTGCCTGACCAGCAGCAACCTCACCCGCGCTCGCCCTTTCTGACAGCATCGACCCAAGCGGCTGCTGCGGCGAACTCGTCGTTGTGAGCCTCAACGGGCTCCCGGTCGGCCTTCGGGAAGGACCCGAGGAACCTGACTTCGCGCGAGTGTCGGTGCAGCGCGGCCAGCGCGTCACCGATCCTCGGCTCTGCGATGTGCCCCTCGACGTCGATGTAGAAGCGGTACGTCCCCAGTTTGCCCTTCTGGGGACGTGATTCGAGGCCGGTGAGATTGATGCCACGCAACGCCAGCTCGGTGAGCAGCTCGGACAGCACTCCCACGCGGTCAGGGGTGGTCACGACGACGCTGGTGCGGTCTGCTCCGGTCGGCGCAGGCAGTTGGCCCGGCCGGCGCAGCAGCAGGAACCGGGTGCGCGCGTCGGCCACGTCCAGCACGTCCGTCGCGAACTCGTGCAGCTCGTAGTGGTTGATCGCGACCGGTGCGGTCACGGCGGCGTCGAACTCGCCGCGTTCCACGGCGGCCGCGGCGGCAGCGGTCGACGAGGTCGCGATCGACGTGACGCCGGGCAGTTCGGCCGCGATCCACTCGCGGACCTGGGCCAGGGCGTGCGGGTGGGAGGCGATGCTGCGGATCTCGGTGGTGCCCGGCCGGACCAGGACGCTGAACCGGACGTCCAGCACGGTCTCGGCCACCGCGACGACCGGCTCGTCGCGCACGAGGGCGTCCAGGGTCGCGGGGACGGCGCCCTCGACGGAGTTCTCGATCGGCACGCACGCGAACTCGGTCTCACCCTTGCGCAGCGCTGCGATCGCGAGCGGGATGGTCTCGGCCGGGACGAGTTCACCCTCGAAGCGGGAAGCTGCCTGCTCGGTGAAGGTGCCCTGTGGTCCGAAGTACGCAATGCGCGGCATCAGGTCAGCGTAGTGCGGCGATCAGAGGCGCAAATCACGCCTGTGTCTACCGCCAAACCTGGGTTCCGTCAGGACCGTTCGAACTGGAATGCTTGGGGCGTGCCCGTTCTAGCGCCTGAACTCGTGTTGTGCGCGGTCGACGAACCGATGGCGAACGCCTGGCTCGCCGTCGCGGACGGACGCACCGGGGTGAGGGTGCATCGCGGCTCCGTGCTGGACATCCACGCGCAGGCCATCGTCAGCCCGGCCAACTCGCAGGGCTGGATGCGCGGCGGTATCGACGCCGTCTACGCCACCGCCTTCCCCGACGTCGAGACCAACGTCCGCAGCGCGGTCCTCACCCTCCACGGCGGCGAGCTGCCCGTGGGCGAGGCGCAGATCGTGGCGACCGGCGAGACCGAGCCGGCGTGGCTCATCAGCGCGCCGACCATGCGCCGGCCCGGCGAACGGCTGCCGGTCGACACCGTCCACCCGTACCTGGCGGCGCGCGCGGTCCTGCGGCTCTGGCTCGAAGGACGCCTGGAGGACGGCACGCCGGTGCGCGACGCCGTCCACACCATCGCGATGCCGGGACTCGGCACCGGGGTGGGAGGCGTCGCGCCGTCCACCTGCGCCCATCAGGTCGCCGCCGCGTGGGACGAGGCGTTCAACCCGCTCCACGTCTGACCACAGCTGTGCACAGAAGTTGTGCGCACAAACTTGTGCACAACCCTGTGGACAGAGCTGTGGATGCTTGTGGACTACTGCCGTGGCGCGACCCATCGTTCGAGGTCGAGCTCATCTGTGATGGGGATGCCGAAATCCCCAACGGCGGGGATCTCCGGCTTGAGCTTGCGGGCTTCCCGCACGGCGTCCGGTCTCAACGCCGACAGCTTGAACCCGCGCCGCTGGTAGAAGCGGATCGCGTCGAGGTTGTCGTTGGTGGTCGTCAGACGCACCCGGTTGCACCCGAGTGTGCGCGCCTGGCGAACCGCGGCGTCGACCAGCGCGGTGCCGACGCCGCGGCCCCGCCGAAGTGCGTCGATCGTGACGATCTCCAGCTGGTGGTTCGCCACCGCGTAGGTCAGCAGACCCAGCACCTGGCCCTGCTTCTCCACGAGGAAGCCCGGCAGACTCGCCGGGAAGAACACCTCGCCGTGCGCGACGGCGGTGTGCGCTCCCCATAGCTCGAGAACCAGTCGGGCGACAACTATGCGATCTGCTTCCTCGACCGGTCGTACCGAGCCTTCTGCCATGACAAGAACTGTGCCAATTTGAGTCACCCTCAGGAACAGCCATTCGACGTACGGTGGATTCGTGCCAGTGCGCGTTTTGTTGGTTGACGATCACGAAGTAGTGCGCAGAGGACTGCGCGAGATGCTCGACGACGAGACGGACATCTCGGTCATAGCCGAGGCCGGATCCGTCGACGAGGCAATGACACGGGCCCAAAAGACACCGCCCGATGTGGCGGTTGTGGACGTTCAGCTGCCCGACGGCAGCGGCGTCGACCTGTGCCGATCGTTGCGGGACCTTGGCATCCGTTGCCTCGTGCTGACCGCATTCGACGACGAAGAAGCTCTGGTCGGGGCCATCATGGCCGGTGCGTCGGGCTATCTGCTCAAGCAGGTTCGCGGCCAGGACGTCGTCACGGCCGTGCGGGAGGTCGCGGCTGGACGGTCCCTTCTGGACCCCGCGACCACAAGCCGAGTACTCGAACGGATGCGCAATCCGGCCCCGGTCGGCCTCACCGACCAGGAACAGCGCGTGCTGGAACTGATCGGCGAGGGCCTGACGAACCGCCAAATCGGTGAACGGCTCTTCCTCGCGGAGAAGACCGTGAAGAACTACGTGACGTCCGTGCTCTCGAAACTCGGCATGGAACGACGGACGCAAGCCGCCGCATGGGTGGCTAAACGGGGACGGACCAGGTGAGCGTCGTCCCGTTCGGCGAACTCACGACCCGGAAATCGCCACTCGCGGCCTTCGCCCGTTCGGCGAGATGCCGCAATCCGCGCTGAGTCACGCCGGACGGGATGCCGCACCCGTTGTCCGCGACGCGCAGCAGCAGATGCTTCTCGTCGCGCCGTACGTCGATCTGGAGGTGTGTCGCGCCTGAGTGCCGCACGACGTTCGACAACGCCTCTCGCAACGCCGCCCGCGCGTCGTCGGCGTGGTTGCGCGGCACGTTCGCCAGGTCACCGGACACGTGCAGGCGCGGCGAGAATCCGAGCAACTCGCCGGCCGTGCGGACCTCGGCCTTGATCGAGTCGTGCAGGTCGGCGGAGTCGGCCGGGTCGGTGTTGCGCAGCTTGCGGACGGTCGCACGGACCTCGGCGATCGTCTCGTCGACGAGGTCGACGGCCTCGTTGATCCTGGCGCGCTGACCCGAGTCGAGCTTCTTGCCCAGCCGCCGTTCCAGCAGGCTGAGCTGCACGCCGGCGCCGTAGAGCCGCTGGATGATCACGTCGTGCAGGTCGCGGGCGATCCGTTCGCGCTCCTCGTAGACCGCGACGCGCTGCCGTGCCGTGAAGCCCTCGGCCAGCACGACGGCGAGGCCTGCCTGAGCCGCGAACGCCGACAGCACGTCCACCGTCTCCTGCGTGAACGGCGGTTTGTCGCGCCTGCGGTACACGGCCAAGGCACCGATCTTGCGGTCCGACGTGCCGAACGGCGCCACGGCGAACGGCCCGTAGCCGCGCAACGCCGGTGGCACGTACGGGGCCGTGCGCGGGTCGTTCGTGACGTCGTCGGCCATCACCGGGACCCCGGTGCGCGCGGCCTTCGCGGCGGCACTGCGCGGGCTGAGCGTGGCGACGACCGGTTCGCCGCTGGACGCTTCGACGGTGAGCGTGCCGTCGTCATCCTCCGTGGCGAGCATGGCCAGCCCGAGGTCGGCGTCCGCGATCTCCGCGGCCGCCTCCACCACGAGCCGCAGCACGTTCTCCGGGTCTTCCAGCGCCGCCGACGTGATCTCGGTCGACGCGACGAGCACGCGCCGCGCCAGGGAGGGGTCCATGGTCCTCAACGGTATGCGGGTGTGCCGAGGTCCAGCACCAGGTCCGCCCTCGCCGCCTCGTCCGGGCGGTGCGTGATGTGCAAGATCGTCCTGCCGTCGCGCCTGAGCTGCTCCAACAGCGTGCGGGCGGTCGGTTCGTCGAGGTGCGCGGTGGGTTCGTCGAGCAGCACCACGTCGGCGTCGTGCAGCAACGCCCTGGCGAGCGCGAGCCGTTGCGCCTCGCCACCCGACACCTGATCAGGCCGGATCACCGTGTCGAGCCGGTCCACCCAGTCCGGCAGGCAGGCCTTCCGCAACGCGTCCTTCAGCTGTTCGTCGTCGTGCGCACCCGACATCCGCAGGTTCTCCCTCACGGTCGTGCTGACCAGCATCGGTTCCTGCGGGCACCAGGTGGCCCGCGGCAGCTCGACGATCCCCCGCTCCGGCTGGAGGAAGCCCAGGAGCAGCGCGAACAGCGTCGACTTGCCGCTGCCCGACGGTCCGACGATCGCCACGTGCGTGCCTGGCTCGATGTTGAGGTGGAGGTCTCGCAGCGTCGGCTCGGTCGCGCCGGGCCAGCGGACGTCGACGTTCTCCAGCCGGATCCGCTTGCCGCGCGGCTGCTCGGGGCGTTCCGGCGCGTCGAACTGGAGCCGCGCGCTGGCCTCCTGGAGTGCCCTGCGCTGCTGAGCCGCGAGCGGCAACGCGGCCAGCGGTTCGGCCAGCGCGAGCGGGACCAGGCCGAGCACCGGGTTGCCGGTCGTGGCGCAGACGAGGGCCGCGACACCGGTCGCGAGCAGGACGATCGCCGTGGCCGCACCCGTGCCAAACGCTTGCTTGCGGGTCTCCCCCGCGAGCTCGACGTCCTCGGCGTGCAGCTGCGCCAGCAGGCGGTGGTGGGCGTCGTGCGCGAGGAGATCCGGTGCGGCGACGAGTGCGTTGATCGTTTCGCGGGCGACCTGACGGCGGCCCCTGGCGAGCTTCGTGCTGGCCCGGCGCTCGGTCCAGACCGCGACGGCCGGCGCGGCGAGCCCCGCCGCGAGGAGCAGGCCACCCAACGTCAGAGCCGCAGCCGGGTCGATGAACGCGAACAGGATCGTGGTCGCGATGCCCGCCCCGATCGCCACGACCGGCGGCACCAGCACGCGCGGCACCAGGTCGCGGACGGTGTCCGTGTCCTCGACCAGCCGTTGGAGTCCGTCGCGACGTTGGGTCCGCACGAGCCGCAACCACAGCTCGGCGCGGAGGTCCGTCGCGAGCTTGAACGCCTCGTGGTGCGTGACCAGCCGTTCGACGTACCGCAGCACGCCCTTGCTCAACGCGAACGTCCGCACGCCCACGACCAGCACCGACAGCGTCAGGATCGGCGGCATCTCGGCGGCGCGGGCGATCAGGTGGGCAGCCAGCGCGGTCAGCGCGATGCCCGCCACGGCCGCCAGCACGCCCAGCCCAGCGCCCTTCCACGGGATCGGCAGCCGCTTCGGGCGTTCCTGCTGCGTCTCCTCGGTGACGACCCTGGCGAACGTCTCCTCCTCCGTCGCCTCCTTCTCGCGGTGCGAGGCGAGGACAACGGCGGCGGTAGCACTGGCTCTCTTGATCGCTTTGTCGACTTTGCGACTTGTCACCGGGTCGAGGTGCGCGGTCGGTTCGTCGAGCAACAGCACCGTCGCGCCGTGACGAACCCTCAGCAGGGCGCGCGCGACTGCGACGCGTTGGCGTTCGCCGGTCGAGAGGTCGGTGATCTGGCGATCGAGGAGATGGGCGGCCACGACCTCGTGCGCGACCTGCTCGATGTCGTCGGCGCCCGGCACCGTGAGCTCCAGCTCGGCCCGCGGTGTGGCAGCGGCGAACGCGGGCTTCTGCGGCACGTAGGCGATGTCGCCGGCGACGAACGCGGTGCCGTCCGTCGGCTCCAGGAAGCCCAGGAGCACCTGGAACGTCGTCGACTTGCCCGCCCCGCTCGCGCCCTCGAGTCGATAGATCTCCCCCGGCCGCACGTCGAAGCTGATGCCGTCCGGAGCGAACCCACCGCGCCTCAGAACACGCAGGTTGTCGACGTGGATCGAGCCGCCGGGGAGACGCGGCCGGGTCTTGTCTTCGTGATCGACGACCTCGGCGACCCTTCTGACCGCTTCGAGACCGTCCTCGCTGGCGTGGTGAGCGGCTCCGGCGGCGCGCAACGGCAGGTAGCACTCGGGCGCCAGGATCAGCACGACCAGCGCGGTCATCAGCGTCATGTCGCCGTGCACGAGCCGGACACCGACGCCGACCGCGATCAACGCGACCGAGAGCGACGCCGCGATCTCCAGGACCAGCGCGGACAGGAACGCGATCTTGAGCGTGCCCATGGTGGCTTTGCGGTGCTGCTCACCGATCTGCTTCACCGCCGTGGCCTGCTGCTTGGCGCGGCCGAAGACGGTGAGCACCGGGAGCGCCCGGAGGAGTTCGAGGAGCTGGGCCGACAGGAGTTCGGTGACATCGGCGGCCTTCTGCACGCGCTTCTCGGTGTACCAGCCGATCAACGCCGCGAAAACCGGGATCAACGGCACCGTGATCGCGATCAGGACGGCCGACGGCCAGTCCGTGAAGAGGATCCACGCGCCGGCCAGCGGCGGCACGATCACCGCGGTGACCAGCGCGGGCAGGTAGCGGGTGAAGTAGGCGTCGAGCGCGTCGAGGCCCTTGGTCGCGAGCACCGACAGCTCGGCCGTGCCGCGGTCGGCGATCCAGCCGGGACCGCGTTCGAACGACTTGGCCAGCAGCTGGGTGCGCAGCTCCTCCTTCGCACCGGCGGCGGCACGGGCGGCGGCGCTTTCCGTTGCCCACGAAAGACCTGCGCGCGCCAGGATCGCCACGGCGAGCAGCGGAAGGCCTTCGCGGGTCGTGATCACCGACGCCAGCGCGACGGCCTGGGCGACGAGCGCCAGGGCGTTGAGGAACGCCAGCGCGCCCACCCCGACGAGGGCGCGCCTGGCGTTCTTCGAGAGCTGGGGCAACGCACCCAGCGGGCCTCTTCTCATGTCAGTGCGCTGTGCTCCACTCATTGGGCTGGGATGTGCTTGACGCCGATGCGCTTGCGGAACACCCAGTAGGTCCAGCCCTGGTAGACGAGCACCGCGGGCGTGCCGAACCCGGCGACCCAGGTGATCACCTGCAGCGTGTACGGGCTCGATGCGGTGTTCGCGACCGTGAGCGACCACGCGTCGTTCAGCGTCGAGGGCAGGACGTTCGGGTAGAGCGAGCCGAACAGGATCGCGACGCTCGCCGCGATCGCGAGTCCCATCAGCGCGAACGACTGGCCGTCGCGGTTCGCGAGCAACCGCCACATCGCGGCTGCGAGCACCAGCACGACCACACCGGCCCAGAGCCCGGCGACGATCGCGAGCAACGCGACCAGCGGCAGAAGTGCCACCGGCGCCAGCATGAGCGCGACCCGACGCGCCCGTTCGCGGATCTCGCCCTCGGTCTTCAACGCGGTGAACACCGCGCCGTGCACCAGCGCGTAGCCGGCAAAGGCAAGCGCGCCAACGATCGTGTCGAGCCGGATCGCCGCGAAGGCAGAGCCCACGCGGTCACCGTTCGCGTCGATCGGCAGGCCCAGAACGGTCGTCGAGATCAGCAGGCCGACGCACAGCGTGGCGATCCACGAGCCGGCGACGATCGTGAAGTCCCACGCCCTGCGCCAGCGCGGGTTGTCGACCTTGCCGCGGTAGTCGAACGCGACCCCACGTCCGATCAGCGCGATCAGGAACAGGGTCAGCGGCAGGTACGCGGCGCTCAACAGCGCCGCATACCAGCCGGGGAAGGCCGCGAACGTGGCACCGATCGCGACGATGAGCCACACCTCGTTGCCGTCCCAGACCGGCCCGATGGTGTTGATCATGACCCGGCGTTCGGCGTTGTCGCGGCCCAGAACGGGCAGCAGCATGCCGACGCCGAAGTCGAAACCTTCGAGGAACAGGTAGCCGAGCCACAGCACGGCGATCAGTACGAACCAGAGCGTTTCCACGTCGCCTCTCCCCTAGTACGCGAACGCCAGGGCGCCGTCGTCGGTCTTCTGGGGCAGTACGCCGGGTATCCCGCCTCTGACGTACTTGCGGATCAGGTAGAACTCCACGACCGCCAGCACGCTGTAGACCGTGGTGAGCGCGATGAGCGAGGTCAGGATCTCGCCGGGGGTGCTGTTCGAGACCGCCTGCGCGGTGAACATCCAGACACCGTCCACACCGGACGGATTCGGCACCACCACGAACGGCTGCCGTCCCATCTCGGTGAAGATCCAGCCGAAGCTGTTGGCGAGGAAGGGCGTCGCGATGCCGGCGAGGCCGAGACCCGGGAACCACCATCCGGTGGGCGTCCGGTTCCTGCGGGTCAGCCAGAGCATGAAGACGCCCAGGCCGGCCGAGATGCCGCCGAACCCGATCATCAACCGGAAACCCCAGTACGTCACGGGAAGCGCGGGCACGTAGTCGATCGGCTTGCCACTGAGCTCACCCAGCCGTTCGTCGACGGGGTAGAACTCCCCGTACTTCTCCTGGTACATCGGGACCAGGTCCTGGATGCCCTTGACCTCGCTGCTGAAGTCGTTGTGCGCCAAGAAGCTCAGCAGTGCGGGCACCGTGATGCTCTTGACGTTCTCGCAGTCGGGCCTGGTGACGTCGCCGACCGCGAAGATGCTGAAGCTCGCGGGCTGTTCGGTGTGGCACAACGCTTCCGCGGCTGCCATCTTCATCGGCTGCTGCTCGAACATCAGCTTGCCCTGCCAGTCACCGGTGATCGCCAGCGCGCTGAACGCGACCACACCGACCCAGGTGCCGAGCTTGAGCGAGCTGCGCCAGACGCGTTCCTCCTCCGACTTGCGGTAGAGGTGCCAGGCGGCGATGCCCACGAGGAACGCGCCGGCCACCGCGAACGCACCGGCGATGGTGTGCGGGAAGGCGGCGAGCACCGTGTTGTTGCTCAGCACGGCCCAGATCGAGGTGAGGCGCGGGCGGCCCTCGTGCAGCTCGATGCCGACCGGGTGCTGCATCCACGAGTTGGCGGCGAGGATGAAGTACGCGCTGGCCATCGTCGCGAGGCTGAACGCCCAGGCGCAGGCGAGGTGGACCTTCTTCGGCAGCTTGTCCCAGCCGAAGATCCACAGGCCGAGGAACGTCGACTCGACGAAGAAGGCGACGATCCCCTCCATCGCGAGCGGCGCGCCGAACACGTCACCGACGAACCGCGAGTAGGCGCTCCAGGCCATGCCGAACTGGAACTCCTGCACGATGCCCGTCACGACACCCATGGCGAAGTTGATCAGGAGGAGCTTCCCCCAGAACTTCGTCATCTTGTAGTAGCGCTCGTTGCCGGTGCGCACCCACGCGGTCTGCATCGCCGCGACGAGCAGCGAAAGGCCGATCGTCAGCGGCACCATCAGGAAGTGATAGACGGTGGTGATGCCGAACTGCCACCGCGCGAGTTCGAGTACGTCCACGTCTCCGAGACTAGGTCTGGATCATGGCGTCCATCAGGTACGACGGTCCTGTCCCTGGTCGGGACCAAGGTCCCGTGCGCGAAGTCACGCCTTTCGGGTGACATGCGTCGGTTACGATGGATGCGCCAGAGGGGAGTAGTTCCCGCCGGAGTGCTTGGCCGGTGGCGTGGAGATCGACATACTGATCCGCCTTCGAGTGGATCCGGTCCCACACCCGATGAGTCTGTCGGGCGAACGAGACCTCCGGCCGGGTTGCAGCATGCCCGGTCGGGGTCTGTTGCGCCTCCGTCCGGGTTCGTATTCGGACGTGGAGGACCTCGTGGCCACTTCAATGCTCGCGTTCATCACCGCCTTCGCGGTGGTGTTCCTCGTCGAGCTCCCAGACAAGACCATGGTCGCGACCCTGGTGCTGACCACGCGTTACCGCGCCTGGCCGGTGTTCACGGGCGTCGTGCTGGCCTTTGCCGTGCAGAGCGTGGTGGCTGCCGCGTTCGGGTCGGCCATCACCCTGCTCCCGGACCGCGTGGTCGCCGGCGTCGTCGCGCTGCTCTTCGGCGTGGGCGCGTTCTTGCTGTTGAAGGAGGGGTTCTCCCGGGAGGAGGACTCCGCCGACGAGGCCGGGACACGTGCTGCCGTGCCGTTCTGGCGGGCGGCTCTGACGTCGTTCGGCGTGCTGTTCGCAGCCGAGTGGGGTGACGCCTCGCAGCTCGCGACCGCCGGGATCACCGCTCGGTACGGGGCGCCGTTCGCGGTCGGGCTCGGGGCCTGGCTGGCGCTGGTCGCGGTGGCCGGGCTGGCGGTGCTGGTGGGGCGGAAGCTCGCCGGGCGGTTGCCGACGCACTGGATTCAGCGGGTGGCCGGGGTGATCTTCACCGGACTCGCGCTGGTGGCGTTGTGGCAGGTGTTCTAGCGGCTACCAGACCGGGCGCAGACCCGGCTGGTCCTCGCCGTGGACGTGCGCCAGGTACGCGGCGAGGCCGGTCTTGATGGTGGCGAGCGTGTCGGCCCCGATCGCCTCGGCCATCTCACCTTCGAGGTCCGACCACAGGCTGTCCGCGAACTTCAGGTAGTCGCGACCCTTCGTGGTCAGCGTGACGTACTGCGCCCGCTTGTCCGTCGGGTGCGGTTCGCGCAACACGTAACCCCACTCGTCGAGCTCGTTGACGATCTTCGCGGCCGCCTGCTTGGTGACGCCCAGGTGCTGTCCGATGTCGACGGTCGTGGCGCGCCTGGCCTTGAGGAACCGGAAGACGTAGCCGTGGGCCGGCCGCAGCGGTTCCAGGCCGATCTGCCTGAGGCGGTCGTGGAACTGGTCGCCCATGGCGCGGTACGTCATCGCCAGCAGCATCGGCACCGGGTCCATTGCACAACTCCTAGTAGACAACCTGGTTGACCTTATTCTATGGTTGGACAACTTGGTTGACTACCTTGGAGGTTGTGTTGCTGGTTACGGGGGATTCCGCGGAGCTGTTCGAGTTCGGTGGGTTCGAGTTCCGGCCGCTCGCCGTGCCGTCGCGCGGCAGCACCGAGGTCCTGTTGTGGACCGTTGACGTGCCGGAAGGGGGCGATGGGACGCCGCACTCCGCTTCGAAGGAGGAGGTGTTCTACGTGCTGTCCGGGTCGGTCACGATCCAGGGGCAGACGGCAGGGGTCGGTGACGTGATCGTGGTGCCGCCGAACACCGAGCTGTCGTTGACGGGCGGGCCAGCGCGGGTGCTCGTCGCCACCTCGGTGGGGATCAAGGGCACGCTGGCCGACGGGCAGACGATCACGCCGCCCTGGTCGGTCTAGTCGGGCTAGTTCGACGGCGAGCCCTCTTCCGGAGGCTCCGGCGCGGTGTCCGGGACCTCTTCGCGCAGGTCGCGGGCGAACTTCTTGGCCTCGTCGATGAGTTCCTGGGACTCGTCGAGGCGGCTCTCGTCGGGCGCGGTGAGGTGCGTTTCGTCCGGTGCGGTCACGGCTCTGGGATTGGCGGATTCGATGATCGCCAAACTCAGGCCAGGAGACTCCGGACGTGGGCGGCGAGACGTTCCGCGATCTCCAGGTCCCACTCGTCGTCGGAGGCCGGTTGAGGGGTCTGGCCCGCGACGACGCGTTCGCCGAGCAGGCGCCGCTCGGCGGGCGTGAAGTCGGTGATGGCACGGCGGAGCAGGGGCAGCGCGTCGTCGAACGCGGCGCCGCGCAGGCCCGACAGCCACTCGTCGATGAGGCCGAACAGCCTCGGGTCGGCGGCCAGGAGGGTGGCAGAGCCTCTGAGGAAGCCGGCCACGAACGCCGTGGCGACCGAGCGGTGCAGGCGGGCGGCCACGTCGTCGCTGGTCAGCTCCCCCGCTTCCCAGAGCAGGCGGGTGGCTCTGCCGGTGGGGAGGCCGTGGGCTTCCGCTTTCACGAGCGCGCGCAGGGCTCGCCACCAGGTCTTCTGGTGGTCCTCGTCGGCGGCCAGGCGGGTGGCCTCGTGGGCGCCGTCGACCACGCCCAGCGCGTGTTCGGCGGTTTCGTCGTCGACGTTGCGGCACGCGAGCGGGAGACCGACGGCGCCTCGGGTGAGGAGGCCGTGCAGGGCCACGCGCAGCAGTTCCGGGTCGGTGCCGCGGACCGAGCCGTAGCGGACCGTTCTGGCCAGGTCCGGCAGGGCGGCGAGCAGTTCGAGGGCGTCGGTGGCCATGGCCGCGCACCGGTCGAGGGCGTTGCGGGCCTCGTTCACGGCGGCGGGGAGTTCGCAGCCGACGGACTTGCTCAGGGTCGCGGCGGCGTCGGCCACTCGGGTGGCGTCCTGGGCGGCTTGGGTGAGGACGTTCTCCGCCGCTGTGTGGACGGTGGTGCCGTGGCGGGCCGCGACTGCCACGGACACCGCGAAGATCGGGTCCCAGCGCAGTTGCCAGACCTCGGCGAAGGTGCCGAGGGAGTTGGAGCGGTCCGGTTTGCCCCACGGGACGCCGAGAACTTCCAGTCGTTGCAGGAGTTTCGAGCGTTCGCGGTCGGTGTCCTTGCGGAGGTCCAGCTTCAGCTGCTTGGGCTGGACGTCCGCGGCGAGACGGAGTTTGCGTTGCAGGCGTTGGAGATCCGCGGCCAGCGGGGAGCGCGGAACGGCCTCGCCGACCTCGCCGAGGCGTTCGCCCACGACGAGTTTGCGGTGGACGAGTTGCAGCGGGACCTCGTCGCCGCCGCAGAGAACGGCCAGCGCTGCTTCGTTGACCTCGTTCAGGCCCGCTGACGGGCGTTCCCTCAGTGCGGCAAGGGTTTCCGCGAGCCGGACGGCTTCCACCGCGCTGGCCGTGGAGGCGGGGAGGTCTTCCGCGCGCAGGACGGCGGCGGCTTTCGCGAACCAGCGCGGAACCACGTCGTCCTGGTGCTGCCAGAGGTGCGCGTACCAGCCAGGTGAGTCGACACCGGCGCCGTAGCCCGACTCGGCGGCGAGCTGGCCGTGGCTCCACGGCACCCACGTGCCCGAGATCCTGCGGCGGCGCATGCCTTTCAGCAGTGCGGTGTCCGCGGTGACTGTCGGTTTGGTGAGCAGTGCCGGGACGTGCCACGCACCGCAGACGACAACGATGGGACCGTCGGTTTCCTTGCGCGCCTTGCGGATCGTCTGACGCATGAACGCTTCGCGACGGAGCGTGCGTTCGCCTACTTCGTCCTCGAACTCCTTGCGGACGGCGACCATGGCCTCGGCGATGGCGTTCGCGAGGTCGATCGGGTCGCTGGCGCTGTGTTCTACGACGTCTTCCCACCAGCGTTCGGGATCGTCGAAGCCCGCGGCCTCGGCGAGCAGGCCGATGGGGTCGACGTTGCCGCTCGGGCCGTCGTCGCCGATCGACGCGGCCGCCGGCAGGTCGAAGAAACGGGCCTGGACACCGTTCTCGTCGGCGTAGCGGAGTGCTTGCCACTCCGGGGAGAACTCCGCGAACGGCCAGAACGCCGCATTCTCCGGGTCGGCCTCGTCGTGCAGCAGGATCGCGACCGGCGGCGTGAGGGCGTGGACGTGTTCGAGGAGCGCGTCGGCTTCCGGCGGCCCCTCGATCAGGATGAGCGCCGGTCGCGTCTGTTCGAGCGCTCGCTTGACCATCCGGGCCGAGCCGGGGCCGTGGTGCCGGATGCCGAGGAGGACCGGCCCGTCGGGCTCAGTCACCGCTGACGTCCAGGCAGGCACGGTAAAGGTCACGCCACTCGGCGCGCTCCTTCAGCACCGTCTCCAGGTACTCCTGCCACACCGTCGCGTCCGACACCCGGTCCTTGATGACGGACCCGATGAGCCCGCTCGCCAGCTCGTCCGCGCCCAGCGTGCCGTCGCCGAAGTGGCCTGCGAGCGCCATGCCGTTCGCGATGACCGAGATCGCCTCGGCCGTGGACAGGCTGCCGCTCGGCTTCTTGAGCTGCGTGCGACCGTCCACAGTGGAACCGTTGCGCAGCTCCCGGAAGATCCGCACGACCCGGCGCACCTCGTCCAGCGCGGGCGGTTCCGCGGGCAGCTGGAGCGCCTTGCCGAGCTGCTGGGCGCGGGTGATGACGATCTCGACCTCGGCGTCCTCGGTCGCGGGCGGCGGCAGCACCACGGTGTTGAAGCGCCGCGCGAGCGCCGACGACATCTGGTTCACGCCGCGGTCGCGGTCGTTGGCCGTGGCGATCACCGTGAAGCCCGGCACGGCCTGGACCTGCGTGTTCAGCTCCGGGATCGGCAGCGACTTCTCGCTCAGGATCGTGATGAACGAGTCCTGCACCTCGGCCGGCATGCGGGTCAGCTCCTCGACCCTGACGACCGCGCCGCTCTGCATGCCCTTCATGACCGGGCTGGGCACGACCGCGTTCTCGCTCGGCCCCTCGGCGATGAGCCGGGCGTAGTTCCAGCCGTACCGGACCTGGTCCTCGCTCGTACCCGCGGTGCCCTGGACCACGAGCGTCGAATCGCCGCTGATCGCCGCCGCGAGATGCTCCGACAGCCACGACTTGGCGGTACCCGGCACACCCACGAGCAACAACGCCCGGTCGGTGACCAACGTGCCGACCGCGACCTCGACCAAACGCCGCGCGCCCACGTACTTCGGGCTGATCACGGTGCCGTCCGGAAGCGTCCCGCCCAGCACGTAGGTGACCACGGCCTGCGGAGACAGCCGCCAGTTGGGCGGCCGCTGCCGGTCGTCCTGGGCCGCGACGGCCTCCAGCTCGGCGGCGTACTGCTGTTCGGCCGTCGGCCTGAGCACGGCGGTCACAGTGGGCCTCCTGGGTTCGGGTACCTCGAAGTGTGGTGGGTCACTGAGAGTCGTCGGCCGGTGGGGAGTCGTCGGCCGGTGGGGCGAAGGACTCGCGCAGGCGGATGCGGAGCCGCAGGACCTCGAGTTCGAGGGAGTTCTCCGGCCACCGCCGGGTCAGCCCCTCCCAGTTGGCACCGAGCAGATCCGCGTCACCGCGCGCCAACAGCACCGCGGGCGGCCGCCCCGAACGCCAGCGCGGGTCGGGCAGGGCGGCGTAGCGGTGCAGGAGAGCGCGGGTGGTCTCGGGCGACCACGGCGCCGGGAGCTGGGCGCAGGCGTGGTCGAGGAGGTCGTAGTGCCAGTTGACCGAGACGGCGACCACCGCCTGCTCGGCGACGCTCGCGGGCAACGCCGCCAGCATCTCGAGCTGCTCCATGCCGGTCAGCGTCTCGGCGGCGGCCGCGGCCCAGGGACGCGGATCGGTGGCGGCGGCCAACTGGTCGGCGATGCCCCGCAGGAGCGCGCCGGCCCACGGACCTCGTCGCAGCACGTTGGCCGCCTTGGCGTCGGTGGTCTCGAGGCGAGCGATCCAGTACCGCGGCGGAACGCTGGCAGCCGCGGCCCGGATGCGCCCGGCCACGCCCTTCTCCGACCCGTCCCGCATGAGGTCGCGCTGCTCGGCGAGGTCGGGTTGCGAGGTCCACAGCTCGTCGGTCTGGACGTCGAACCCGTCGTCCGTCAGCCACAACCCCTGGCCGAGGCGGTCGGACGCCCTCGTGGCCAGCGCGGAGGCCGGCAGCTTGCGCAGGAGGCGAAGGGCCTCGTCGTGGACGGCGGCGGCGCGGTCGTCAAGGGCCTCTTCCAGGAGCTCTTCGTCCGCAGGGCCGAGGCCGGTCTCGAGGGCGCTGATCAGGACCTGGCGGTCGGCAGAACGGCGGGAGGCTTCGAACTCCGCCTTGATGAAGGCGCCGACGCCTTCGGGGTCGGCCTTGCGCTTGCGGCGGAGTGCGCGGACGCGTTGGGCGCTGGGGAGGTCGAGGATCTCGTCGAGGGGAACTTCCTCGGTGAGCGGGCTGGCACCGCTCGCCCAGGCCCAGCCGAGGCGGGTGTTGGCGAGCCAGCGGCCTCGCGTGCCGAGGACCTCGACAACAGCCGCCCGCAGACCTGGCCGGGCCGTGCCCATGGCCAGCAGGGCCGGGAGCATGCGGTGCTCGGCCACAACGCCGTTGGCCTTGGCCAGGGCGCACCACTCGGTGAGCAGGACCTCGTCGTCGACGCTCATGATCGCCTCGAGGACGGCCCTGGCAGCGGGCCGGGGCAGGTGCGCGGGTTCTGGTGGGGCCGGGGGCAGCGGGTCGGCGGCGACCTCCTGCGGGAGCGTGGCGCCGAACGCGGCCACGCCGAGGGCGGCGCAGTCGGAGAGCAGCTCGGTCGGGGAGCCGCCGCCTCGGGTGGTGCCGATGAGGAGGTCTTGGACGGTCTTGGACCACTCGGCCTTCACGCCACCACCCCCGGGATGCGGCGGGAGGTGGTGCAGGACGGCCTTGGACCACTCAGCCACCACACCGCCACCCCTAGGACGCGGTGAGAGGCGGCGCTGGACGGCCTGGACCACTCGACCTTCACGCCGCCACCTCCGGGATGTGGTGGGAGGTGGTCGAGCGGCGGGACGACACGACGGTCACGCCACCGTCTCCGCATCGCCGTCCAAGACGATCGCGGGAGGCTGGCGGCCGCGCAGGCAAGCCGGGTGTGTGTGCGGTGGTCATGCCACCACCTCCAGGGTGCCGGCCAGGGTGATGGCGCCGACGCGGAGTGCGTGGCCGTCCCACAGGCCCCAGGCGTCGAAGGGGGCGCCGCCCGTCAGCGCCAGGGCCATGTCCAGGCCGCTGTCGTCGCGCACGGGCAGGCCGTGGCCTGAGGCGTCCACCAGCGAGGTGCCGCACAGGCGGACCGAGGCGCAGCCCAGTGGGAAGAGGCGTTGCCACGGGTCGGCCATCAGCATGGGCTCGAGTGAGGCCAGTGAGGTGCGCCAGGACGGTGGGGCCGGGACCGGGTCCGGGGCGCGGGAGCCGGCCAGGTCGCCCAGGGCCACGCGGTCTGAGCCCGGGTAGGGGTGGACCTCGGCTGAGGACTCCAGGCCGTGGGGCAGCAGCGGTACGGGGGCGCCTACGGCCGAGTGGCGGATGGCCACCACCCAGCGGTTGGTCTGGCGGCCCCAGCACCACTGGCGGACGGTGCGGACTCGGCCGTCGTCGGTTTCCAGGCGCAGCAGGGCCACCCAGCGGTCGGAGACGCCTGGTGTGGCGCGGACGGTTTCTTCCGGGACGGTCACGCCCAGGCGGGAGCGTGGTTGGACGAAGCACAGCAGGTGCAGGCCGCCCAGGCGGTCGGCCACGTCGGAGGTCCAGCGCGGGCCCGAGCGGGCGACGATCTCCTGGATCTCGGCCACCGCGGCGGCGACGCCGGGGACCTGGGCGTCGATCATGCGGGCGATGAAGGCCTGCCACCACGAGGCGGGACGGCCGGGCAGGGACGCCACGCCTGCGGAAGCCACGTCGAGCAGCCAGTCGCGCAGGCCCTCGATGCCGGAGGACATGGCGGCGGCGCGGTTGGCCGCTGTCTTCTCCCGAGCACGGACGCGCCGGGCCACGGCTTCGGGCGAGGAGTCGAGCTCACGGGCCGCGCGGCGCTGGGTCCACTCCTCGACCCAGTCGGGCGGGAGGGCGTCCGGGATGTCGAGTTCCTGCAGGCTCACGGCGTGCTTGCAGGGGAACTTGCGGGACGGGCACGTGCACTTCGCGGAGCCTGCGGCCAGGTCGACGCACACGCGGTACGGCATGCTGCCCGAACCCGTGTAGAGGCCCCACAGCACCGGCAGGGCCTTGCCCAGGCCCTGCCAGCGCATCGGAACGGCTCGTGTCCTCACGGAACCAAACTAGCGAGGACCCCCGACAGAAAATCAGGCCGGACCGCGACGGGCCCACGTCCACGCATAAGCCGGGTCCTCACAGGCCTCCGCCGCCTCGCCCATCTCCAGCGGGCGGAAGGTGTCGACCATGACCGCGGTCTCGTCGAAGTAGTCCACGCCCAGCGACGCCTCGACGGCACCGGGCTGCGGGCCGTGCGTGCAGCCCGACGGGTGCAGCGACATCGAGCCGATGCCGATGCCGGAGCCCTTGCGCGCCTCGTAGTTGCCGCCCACGTAGAACATCAGCTCGTCCGAGTCGACGTTCGCGTGGTTGTACGGCACCGGCACCGCCAGCGGGTGGTAGTCGACCTTGCGCGGGCAGAACGAGCACACGACGAAGTTCGGGCCCTCGAACGTCTGGTGCACGGGCGGCGGCTGGTGCACGCGGCCGGTGATCGGCTCGAAGTCGCGGATGTTGAACGCCCACGGGTACAGGTGCCCGTCCCAGCCGACGACGTCGAACGGGTGGTTCGCGTAGGTGAAGCGGGTCAGCCCCGCACGGTGCCGGACCAGAACGTCGACATCGGTCCCCTCGACGAGCAACGGCTCCTCGGGACCCCGGATGTCGCGCTCGCAGTACGGCGAGTGCTCCAGGAACTGGCCGGCCTTCGACAGGTAACGCTTGGGTGGCCCGATGTGCCCGGTCGCCTCCAGCACCAGCAACGACATCGGGGACGACGGCACCACCCGGTACGTGCACGAGGTCGGGATCACGACGTAGTCGCCATCGCCGACCGTCAAAGCCCCGTAGATCGTCTCGATCACGCCCGAGCCGCCCTGCACGTACAGCAGCTCGTCACCGAAAGCGTTGCGGTACAACGGCGAAGGCACGGACGCGACGACAAAACCGATGGTCACGTCCGGATTCCCGAACAGCTTGCGACGCCCGGTGACCGCGTCGACCTCGTCAGAAGCCCAGCTCAGGTCCTGCGTCTTGAAGTGCCGCGGCTTCAACGGCAGGTTGGGCGAGACCGTCCCGCGCTCGTCCTTCACCGTCTCCGCGTTCACGATCGCCGTCGGCAGGTGGCGGTGGTAGAGCAGGGCCGAATCAGCCGAGAAACCCTCGACTCCCATCAGCTCTTCCGCGTAAAGGCCACCGTCCGGTTTGCGGAACTGCGTGTGGCGCTTTCGGGGGATCTCCCCCACCTGGCGGTAGTAGGCCATGACGTCTCCGAGGCGTTCGACTATCGGACATCTTTGTTCAGTTGCCGGTACACGGCTAGCGTGTCAGCCGTGTCAAGCGCTGTCGAACTCCGTGCGCCCGGTCCGCGCGGTACTCCGCCCCTGCTCGCGAGGCTTGTGGACGATGCCGCGCTGTTCCCTCCGGGGAACGCGCCGATGCCCGACGCGGTGCGCGGGCACCTCGACGGACGGGTCGGCGAGTGGTCTGGCGTCATGGGTCTTTTCCTGTGTCCTGCCTCGCGTCTCGCCGAGCTGATCACCGAGCTGATCAAGGTCAAGCCACCGAAACCGATCGCGCTCTCACTCGTGATCGACACGGGCCTCGGCGGTGTGCCGAAGGCCGTGTCCATCGTCGAGAGCCGTAGTGAGCTCCTCGCTCTGCGCATGGTCGAGATGCCCGCACCGTCCGATGTGGACGAGGTGTGGCTCGAACGCGTGTCGGAGTTCGTGCCAGAGGACGTCATCCGCGTCGTCGAACCCCGCCGCGGCGGGGCCGAATGGCTCGACGGCGTCCGCAGGGTCATCGAGCACGGCAGCTGGCCCAAGCTGCGCTGCGGGGGTCTCAGCACCGAGAACTTCCCCAGCGTCGACGAGGTCGCGGACTTCCTGTCCGTCGTCAGCGGTGGCGGGGTCGCGTTCAAGGCGACCGCCGGCCTGCACAAGGCCGTCCGCTACACCGACGAGCAGAACTTCACGCACCACGGCTTCCTGAACCTCCTCGTCGCCACGGCGAGGTCGCTCAGCGGCCGCGACGTCCGCGAGGCACTGGCGAGCACTGACGCCGAGGCGCTCACCGCCGAGGCCAAGGCGCTCAGCGACCAGGCCGCGCACGCCGTCCGCGGGGTCTTCGCGAGCTACGGCTCGTGCTCGCTCGCCGAACCGATCGCCGACCTCGAGGGGCTTGGACTGCTGTGAGCTGGATCAGCGACCCGAACTTCACCGAAGACCAGCCGTTCGGACCGCAGACCCTCCCCTACGGCGTCGTCGACGGGGGCGTGGCCGTCCGCGTCGGCGACCAGGCGTTGCTCCTCAAGGGCCTCGCGCTGGGCAAGTGCAGCGAGTACGTCCAGGGCGACTCGCTGGACCCGCTGCTGCAGGCGGGCCGGCCGATCTGGAGCGTGCTGCGGGCCAAGCTCAAGGAGATCGTCACGGCGACCTCCGCGCCGAAGGGTGCCGAGCTCACGAGCATCGAGACCGCGAAGCTGCCATTCACCGTCGGCGACTACGTGGACTTCTACTCGAGCAGGCACCACGCGGAGAACGTCGGGAAGATGTTCCGCCCCGACGGCGACGCGCTCACGCCGAACTGGACGCACCTCCCGATCGGCTACCACGGCCGCGCGGGCACGGTGTACGTCTCCGGCACCGAGATCGTCCGCCCGAACGGCCAGAAGCGCGGCAGCGAGGGCCCGAAGTTCGGCCCGTCCGAGCGCCTCGACATCGAGGCGGAGGTCGGGTTCGTCTGCGGCGGGCCGAAGGCGGCCAACGTGTCCACCAGCAGGGCCGCCGAGCACGTCTTCGGCGTCGCGCTGGTCAACGACTGGTCCGCGCGCGACATCCAGGCGTGGGAGTACCAGCCGCTCGGCCCGTTCCTCGCCAAGTCGTTCGCCACGTCGATCGGCGCCTGGATCACCCCGCTCGAAGCGTTCTCAGTTGCACGCGTCCCGACGCCGCCGCTGCCGAACAAGCTGCACGACTACCTGACCTGCGATCAGCCGTGGGGCCTGGACATCACCATCACGGTCGAGCTGAACGACACCATCGTCGCGCGGCCGCCGTTCCGGGAGATGTCGTGGTCATTTGTGCAACAGCTGGCGCACATGACGGTGAACGGGGCTACGGTTCGCCCAGGTGATCTGTTCGCGTCCGGCACGGTCTCCGGACCGGAGAAGAACGAGCGCGGCTCGTTCCTCGAACTCAGCTGGGGTGGCAAGGAACCGTTCAAGCTCGACGACGGCTCCACGAGGTCTTTCCTGGAGGACGGCGACACGGTCAAGCTGACCGCGACGGCTCCTGGTGAAGGTGGTTCGGTGGTGGGTCTCGCCGAGGTGGTGGGCACAGTTCGGAGTGCGTGATGGTCGGAGCGACGAAGGAGAGCTCGCTGACCCTGGAAAGGGGTCTGGCGTTGCTCCAGGCGGTCGCTGAGGCGGAGTCCGAGGCACCGTCGATCTCGGAGCTCGCCACGGCCATCGGCGCGTCCAGAGCGGCCGTCTACCGGCTTCTGGTGCCGCTCCAGGCGCGCGGGCTCGTGCGCAGGGAGGGCTCGAAGGTCCGGCTCGGCCTGGGCGTGCTCCGGCTCGCCTCCAACGTCCTCCCCCAGCTCCGGATGGCGGCGAATCCCGCTCTGCGCGAACTCGCGGAGAAGGTCGGCGCCACCGCGCACCTCACCGTCGCGGACGGCAGCGAGGCGCAGGCCGTCGCCGTCGTCGAACCGTCGTGGACCGCTTTCCACGTGGCGTACCGGGTCGGTTCCCGCCACCCGGTGCACCGCGGGGCGGCCGGCAGGGCCATCTCCCAGCCCAGCGAGATCTGGGTCGTCTCCAGCGGTGAGCTGCAGCCCAACGCGTACGGCGTCGCGGCGCCTGTGCGCGGCGTTCCCGGCCTCAGAGCGTCGGTTGGTGTGGTGGCGCTGGAGAAGCTCGATGCGGACGTTGTCGGCCCACACGTCGTGCGTGCGGCCGAAGAAGTGGCGGCGGCGCTCAAATGACAGAAGAGCGGCTGAGGCGCTGGCGGTTGCTCTTAGGCCCGAGCGCGGAAGACGTGGCGCAGCTCGGCGAGGACGACCAACGGCGTGACGGCGCGCTCACGGGTCTCTACGGCGGTGGCGGCGATCGCGGTGCCGGTCTCGGCGCCAGCTCTCCGCAGCTGCACCGGTGGCTGGGCGACGTCCGCAAGTACTTCCCCACGTCCGTCGTGCAGGTCATGCAACGCGACGCCGTCGAGAAGCTCGGCCTCCGGCAGCTGCTGCTCGAACCCGAACTGCTGCAGTCTGTCGAACCCGACGTGAACCTCGTCAGCACCCTGCTCCAGCTCTCCCGCGCGATCCCCTCCCGCACCCGCGACACCGCGAAAGCCGTGGTGCAGAAGGTGGTCGAGGACATCGAGAAGCGCCTGAAGGACCGGCTCGTCGAGGCTGTCCGCGGCGCTGTGGACCGCTCCAGGCGCACCCGCCGGCCGCAGCTGCAGGACGTCGACTGGGCGACCACGATCAAGGCGAACCTCAAGAACTACCAGCCGCAGCACAAGACCGTCATCGTCGAGGACCTCATCGGCCACCGCAGGCGCAGCCGGACCGCGGCGATGCGGGACGTGATCCTGCTGGTCGACCAGTCCGGTTCGATGGCCGAGTCGCTGGTGCACGCGGCGGTGCTCGGTTCGGCACTGGCGAGCATCCGCTCGATCTCGACCAAGCTCGTCGTGTTCGACACCGAGGTCGCGGACCTGACCGACCAGCTCAGCGACCCGGTCGACCTGCTGTTCAGCGCCCAGCTCGGCGGCGGCACGGACATCAACCGCGCGGTCGCCTACGCGCAGACCCAGGTCCGCAGGCCCACCGACACGGTCGTCGTGATCATCAGCGACCTGTACGAGGGTGGTTCGGAGGCCGAACTGCAGCGCCGGGTCCGCGAACTGGTCGCGAGCGGCGTCACGGTCGTGAACCTGTTGGCGCTCAGCGACTCCGGCACGCCCGCCTACGACCACGAGCTCGCGGCGAAGCTGCACGCCCTCGGCGCACCCGCGTTCGCCTGCACACCGGACAAGTTCCCCGAGCTGCTGGCGGCCGCACTGCGCAAGGACGACCTCACGCAGTGGGCGGAGTCCGAAGGCATCGCAACGGGCCGTTAGCGGTCGATGACCCGTCCACGCGTGAGGAACGCAAGCCCGCGCGTCATGGCCACGAGACGCCCGCGTTCGTCCGGACCGGCGATCCAGATCCGGCCGGTGTGCCGGACCAGCACGCGCGCCCGTTCCGGAAGCTCGGGCAGCCGCATGTTCTTCTCCGACTCGTGCACCTTCAGGTACGCCTGGCGACCGATGCGCCGACCGGCCACGAAGCTCACCGACACCGGGCGGAACGGGAACTGCTCGATCAGCTGCAGGGTCCCGCGGCGGGTGAGGAAGTGCCGCAACCCCGGCGCGGCCAGCTCCAGCACGACCGGGACGGCCAGCACGGTCAGCCAGAGCCAGCCGACCATCAGCACGGCACCGAACGCGGCGACGGCGAAGAAGATGTGTCCCACAGCGCGACGATCCGCCCGCACGAGGCAGATGTCGGTCCAGTTCTCAATGATCATCTCTGCACGCGCGCCGAGATCAGCTGCGGTACCCCGCGGAAGGTGATGACGGTGTTCCCAGCCGAGTCCGGTGGCACGAACCAGACGCGACGATGGCGCGCGATCCGGCCACGGAGGAGAGGACCGACGCGGACGGTCAACAAGAGCGGCGGCGACGACAACACGACCAAGCGCCCTCCTTCCCACTGCACATGGGCGAAATGCCACGGTTCACCTTCCGGTAAACGCACCGGACGGCGGCGTGTCACCACCCACAGCACGGCCGCGGCGAAGAAGAGCAGGACCAGCGCCACCGGAGACGACCACGACCACACGAGCACCAGCAGGAACTGGAGTGCGAAGGCCGAGCCGGCGATCACGGTCCACATCAGGGCACGACGGCTCGCCCGGTCGACACAGTGCCGGGTCCACCGATCGTCGAGCGCCGTCACCTCGGTGGACGGCTTGTTGGGCACGACCACGTGTCCACCGTACAGGTGACGCTTCCCTTGATGAGCAAAGCTAAGTTAGGCTTGCCTAACATTCGAGGAGGTGCAGCGGTGACCGACACCCAGACCAAGCGCCCGCCGGCGCCGCACGCCGCAGAGCGCGCCCGCACGATCACGGCTCGCGGCGGTCAGGCCGCGCTGCTTCCTCAAGCAGGCTCCCGCACCAGTCCGTTGTTCCACCACGTGCACCCGTGCGGCAGCACGATCTTGCTGCTCGCCGACGAACACCCGCTGGTCGGGCAGCTGTGGCAGACCCCGCGCGCCGAGGTGACGGCGATGCTGGAGATCGCCGACCAGGCGCCGGTGCCGTTGCGCGAACCCGTCCGCGGGCTGCTGTGGCTCACCGGCTGGATCACCGCGCTGGACGGACAGGAGGCGCGCGACGAGATCCTCTCGGTCGCCGAAGTGCGTCCGGACCACCGGCTGCTGGACGCGGGCCACGGCGCCTCGGTGCTGAGGCTCACACCGGCGTCGATGGTGATCGCGGACGCCGAGGGCACGTCGTCGATCCGGCCGGAGCAGTTCGCGAACGCGACGCCGGACCCGTTCTGCCGCAACGAGGACAACTGGCTGCGACACCTGGAGTCCGCACACAGCGACGTCGTCGGCCAGCTCGCCCGGCACCTGCCGGAGGAGTTGCGGGCGGGCAACGTCCGGCCGCTCGGGCTCGACCGGTTCGGGCTGCGACTGCGGGTAGAGGCCGAGTGCGACGACCACGACGTGCGGATCGCGTTCTCGAAGCCGGTCAGCACGCCGACCGAACTCGCCGCCGAGCTTCGACGGCTGATGGGCTGCCCGTTCCTGTCCCAGAGGTAGCGTCTCGCTGGTGACCTTGATTCCCGCCGAAGAGAAGCGCGGTTACCAGCTCGAACTGCTGATCGTCTTCAGCATGACGCTCGGACTGTCCGGCCTGCGCAGTCTGGTGCGGCTGATCGACAGCCTGCTGCAGCCGACGCCGCTCAACCAGCAGTCGGTCGCGATCAACGTCCCGCAGGCGCGCGCCGATCTGCTGGACCTGGTGGCGCAGCTGCTCGGCGTGCTGCAGCTCGCGGCGTGGGGTGGCATCGGCCTGTACCTGTTGTGGCGCACCGGGATCAAGCTGCGGGTCATCGGACTCGACGGGACGCGCAAGCTCGCGGACTCCCTCGGCGCACTGGGACTGGCGGCGATCATCGGCATCCCGGGGCTGGGGTTGTACTTCGCCGCGTGGGCGCTCGGGCTGAACCTCGCCGTCCAGCCGTCCACTTTGGACAATCAGTGGTGGATGAGCGTGGCGCTGATCCTCGCCGCCGCCGGCAACGCGTGGGCGGAGGAGGTGCTCGTCGTCGGGTACCTGATCACGCGGCTGCAGCAACTCGGCTGGAGGCAGTACACGGCGTTGTTCGCGGCGGCCGTGCTGCGCGGCTCGTACCACCTCTACCAGGGCTTCGGCGGGTTCGTCGGCAACCTGGTCATGGGCCTGGTCTTCGGGTTCTACTGGCAGCGGACCAAGCGGTTGTGGCCGTTGGTGATCGCCCACACCATCCTCGACGTGGTCGCGTTCATCGGCTACACAATGTTGCGCGGCAAAGTGAGCTGGTTGCCGTAATGATTCCACGGTAGATTCCATAATTTACCGCCATTCGTTGCGTTTTTGGGCTCGCGGACGGCGATTTATGCTGTTCAGGGTTACGCTCGTCCGGTGACTGCGCACACGATCGCTGAGACCGAAGCACTTCCGGACGCCGCGCCCCGCGTGGACAGCGAGGTCGGCCCGCTGCGCACGGTGTTGCTGCACCGGCCGGGCAACGAGCTCAAAAGGCTCACCCCGCGCAACAACGACCAGCTGCTGTTCGACGGCGTGCCGTGGGTCGGCAGGGCCCAGGAGGAGCACGACGCGTTCGCCGCGACGCTGACCTCGCGCGGTGTCGAGGTACTGCTGCTGTCAGACGTCCTCGTGCAAGCGCTGGAAGACAACCGTGCGCGCATCGCGGGCATCCACAGCGCGGTGAACGAGCGGCGCCTCGGCATCGACCTGGCCGACGCGCTGCGCAGCCACCTCACGTCGCTGGACGCACCGCAGCTCGCGCAGGTGCTGATGACCGGCATGACGTTCGAGGAGATGCCGGCCGCCGAAGGTGCGTCGCTGGTGCGCAAGATGCACCTGCCGATCGACTTCGCCGTCGACCCGCTGCCGAACCTGCTCTTCACCCGCGACTCGTCGGTGTGGGTCGGCGACCGCGTGGCCATCACGTCGCTCGCACTGCCCGCCCGCGACCGCGAGACGACGCTGACCGACCTGATCTACGCCTACCACCCGCGGTTCCGCCGCACGGGCCGCGCATACGGCGCCCACTCGGCACCGCTGGAGGGCGGCGACGTGCTGCTGCTCGCGCCCGGAGTGATCGCCATCGGCGTCGGCGAGCGCACCACCCCGGCGGGCGCGGAGTCGTTCGCCCGCTCTGCTCTCGCGGACGGTCTCGCGCACACGGTGCTGGCGGTGCCGATCGAGCAGGAACGCGCCACGATGCACCTCGACACCGTCTGCACGATGGTCGACCGCGACGCCGTGGTGATGTACCCGGCGATCAGGCACACGCTGACGGCCTTCCCGCTGCGTTCCGACGGCAGCGGTGGCGTGCACGTGGACGGCCCCGTGCCGTTCCTGGAGGCAGCCGCGGAGGCGATGGGCATCGAGCGGCTGCGCGTGATCGACACCGGTCTCGACGTCGTCACCGCCGAGCGCGAGCAGTGGGACGACGGCAACAACACGCTGGCGGTCGGCCCCGGTCTGGTCGTGGCGTACGAGCGCAACGTCGAGACGAACGCACGCCTCGAGGACGCGGGTGTCGAGGTGCTGCGGATCGCCGGTTCGGAACTGGGCTCCGGCCGCGGTGGCCCGCGCTGCATGTCGTGCCCGATCGACCGCGCGCCATTGGTGTAGAGAGCGCGACGTAGATCGTTAGGAATGCCTAACCTTTGTTTGGTTCACCTTTCCAAACAAAGGTTAGCTTTTCCTGGAATGCGGCCGTAACCGATTTGGGTTAACGTACTCCTCATGGCCTCGAACGTGAAGAAGATCCTGACCAAGAAGTCGAAGTTCCACGAGCTCCTGCAGGCTCAGGTCGGCAACGAGTTCTCCGCTTCACAGCAGTACATCGCTCTCGCCGTGTGGTTCGACAACGAGGACCTCCCGCGCCTCGCGTCGCACTTCTACAAGCAGGCTCTCGAAGAGCGCAACCACGCGATGATGATCGTGCAGTTCCTCATGGACAACGACATCCCGGTCGCGATTCCCGGCACCGAGACGCCGTTCAACGAGTTCAAGTCGCCGCGCGACCTCGTGGACCTCGCCCTGCGCCAGGAACAGCAGGTCACCGACCAGATCGTGGCTCTCGCCAAGGCCGCCCGCGAGGAGGGCGACTACATCGGCGAGCAGTTCCTGCAGTGGTTCCTGAAGGAGCAGGTCGAGGAGGTCTCCTCGATGAAGACGCTGCTCACGATCATGGACCGCGCGGACGGCAACATGTTCTACGTCGAGACGTTCCTCACCCGCGAATCCGTGGGCGACGAGGGCGGCGACTCCGGTGCGCCCACCGCGGCCGGTGGCACCGTCTGAGTTTTCCTTCGCACGCTCGAGTGCCGATTCACAGGCCCGCTTCACTCTCCCGAGTGAGGCGGGTCTTTTCGATTGAGGCGGGCGGCTTGGCGCGTGAGATATTCGCGCTCGGCGAGGTTCGACGCTTTTTCGGCCGCCTCGACGTACAGCCGGGCCGCCGTTCGCAGGTCGCCGTCGCGCTCGTGGAGGTATGCGGCCACCGCCGTGTAGCGGGGCAATGAATCGTCGAGTTCGGCGAGTGATTTCAACCCGGCGCGTGCCCCGTCCGCCTCGCCCACGGCCACCGCGCGGTTGAGCCGGACGACGGGGCTGTCGGTCAGCGCCGCGAGTTCGTCATACCACTCGACGATCTGCACCCAGTCCGTTTCCTCGGCGACGGGTGCGTCGGCGTGCAGCGCCGCGATGGCCGCCTGTGCTTGGAACTCCCCCAGCTGGTCCTTCGCGAGCGCCGCCTGCAGGATGTCGACGCCCTCAGCGATCAGCGTCGTGTCCCACTTCCCCCGGTCCTGCACGGCCAGCGCGACCAGGCTGCCGTCGGACGCGGTCCGGCTCGCCCGCCTGGCGTGGTGCAGCAGCATGAGGGCCAGCAGACCGGCCACCTCGGGGTGATCGATCGCCGCCGCCAGCTGCCGGGTGAGCCGGACGGCTTCGGCGGCCAGGTCGACATCACCGGAGTAGCCCTCGTTGAAGACCAGGTAGAGCACGCGCAGCACGGTGGCGACGTCGCCGGGCTGGTCGAACCGGACGTCGCCGACGGTCTTCTTGGCCCGGCTGATGCGCTGGGCCATGGTCGCCTCCGGCACCAGATAGGCCTGGGCGATCTGGCGGGTGGTCAGGCCGCCGACGGCGCGGAGGGTGAGCGCGACCGCGGACGACGGCGTCAGCGACGGATGCGCGCACAGGAAGTAGAGCTGGAGCGTGTCGTCGGAGTCCTGCGCCGGGCCCGCTGCCGGTTCGGCGTCGATCAGGTCCTCGCGCCGCTTGCGCGCGGTCTCCGCCCTGGTCGCGTCGATGAACTTGCGCCAGGCCGCGGTGACCAGCCAGCCCTTCGGATCGCGCGGCGGATCGGCCGGCCACACGCGGATCGCCTCGACCAGCCCGTCCTGCACGGCGTCCTCGGCCGCCGCGAAGTCTGCTCCGCGGCGGACGAGGATCCCGAGGACGGCCGGGGTGAGGCTCCTGAGCAACGCCTCGTCCACGGTCACTCCGTGATCGTGGGTGCGTGGCCGTAGTACGGACGCAGCTCGAGCCACTCGTGGATCGGCTTGCCGTCCTTGCCCGGCGCCGCCGACAGCTCCCCTGCCAGTTCGAGCGCACGCTCGTAGCTGTCGACATCGATGATCATGTAACCGGCGATGAGGTCCTTCGTCTCGGCGAACGGCCCGTCGGTGACCGGCGGCTTCCCCTCACCGTCGAAGCGGACCCACGTCCCCTCCTGCGCGAGCGCCTGGCTGTCGACGTACTCGCCAGTGGCGTTGATCTTGTCCGCGAAGTCGCGCATGTACTGGACGTGCGCCGAGATCTCGTCCTCGGTCCACTGGTCCATGGGCACGTCGTTCACGGCCTTCGGGGCGCCGCGGTAGTGCTTGAGCAGCAGGTACTTGGCCATCTCTGGTGTTCTCCCTCAGTCCTGTCGCGACCCATCCTGGCCGCTTCCGCACCGGGGACGGAGCCGTTCGCCGCTTCTCGACACGACTCTTCAAGATTTTTCCGGCAGACGTACCCGCCCCACCCCCAGCGGGGCGGGTACGACGATCCGGCCGGCGCGGCTAGTTGTGGCAGTCCTGGTTGTTGAGAAGGAGGATCGCGGCGGTGACCTTGCCCTCCGCAACCCGGAAGAGGAACCCGGCGGCCGAGTTGTTGTCGGCGGCGGCGCGGTAGGAGTAGTTCGGGCCAGTCGGCTGCAGGTTGGTGTACTCGGCCTTGAGCGTCGCTTCGGTCGCGCCGACGCCGACGCCGTCCGACGTCATCTCCGGAGTGAAGACGATGGACGCGACACCGAGCTTCTTGGACACCCACACCGACTGTCCGGTGCCGGTGATCTCGTGGCCCGTGCAGTCACCGTTGTCCGGCCCGGTCGCCGGACCGATCAACTTGGCGTCCAGCGCCTGCTGCCGCGTCATCCCGAGCTTGAGATCGCCGTAGCCGAACGAGCCGATCACGGGCTTGGCCGGCTGTGCGGGCGGGTTGGTCACGGTCTGGGTGACGACCTCGGTGACCACCGTGGCCTGCTGCGTCGTGGGGCTGGCAGGTGTGGACGTCGCGTTGTTGTCCGGAGTGGGCGTGGACGTGCACGCGGTCAGAGCGAGAGCGGCGCAGACGGCGACGAGAACGATCGAGCGGTTCATTTCTTTCCCCCAGGAAAGCACTGGATGTGTGCACAATTGTTGGACGAGAATCGTGATTTTGTCATCGGCCGGCCAGAAGTCGTTGCCACGACTCTCCCACCTCGTGCCGGTCGGACCGGCGGCTCTGGCCGGCTTCGGGGACCTGCAACTCAGCTTCGACGTTCGCGAAGGCCTCAGGCGCGGGAGGGTTGGCGACCGTGACGGTCGTGACCTCGGTGACCACCGTCAACTGCGTCGAAGCCGAAGCTGACGACGCAGGCGCGGGAAGCTCCTCCGGGGTCACGACCGCGGCGTTCCGCGACGCCCCTGACGTAGTGGCGCACGCGGCGATTCCGACTGCGACTGCGGCTGCGAATGCGATCTTGATTGCGCTCTTCATTTCAGGCCCCCTGTTTCAGACACCCTTAAGACGTCAGCCCCGCAAAGTGGTTGCGAAGTTCGTTGTCACAGAAAAGTCACGACAAACGGACATCTTTTCGCACCTGAAAAAGGGAACACCAAAGCCCCGCCGCACCCCCAATGGGCGGCGGGACTTCGGCAGAACCTGGTTAAACGGTGGCGCAGTCGTTGTCAGCCAGGCGCATTCGAACGGTGGTGACCGTTGCGCCGTCACTCTCGAAGATGTACGACCATTTGGGCGTCGCGGCCATGGGCACGACCACGTTGGAACCACTTTGCGTGGCGTTCGCATAGGCGGCCTTCACGGCGTCCACCGTCGAGCCGGCACCGACGTTCTTGGGCGTCTTGGCGTAGCTCGCGAGCGTGATCCGCACGATCCCCTTGGCCGGCGAGATGATCACGGCGTTGGTGTCGGGCACCGACTTCGTGGCGTACGCCTTGCACCTGCCGTCCGGGTCGGCCGGGCTGCTCGGCTCGATCAGCGATCCGGTCGCCAGCGCCTCGGCTTCCGGCATTCCGAGTGCGAGCGATCCGTAGCGGCCCGGCTGCGCTTCCGGCGTGGCGGGCGGTGGCGGGTTGCTCGTGCTCTTCTTGCCCGTGTTCCCTGGGTTGGGGTTGGTGCCGGGATTGGCGCCGTTGGTGTTCGGTGGCGGGTTGACCGTGACGGTCGCGGTCGAGGTGAACGTGCTGACCGAGACCGGAGGCGTGGTCGTCGAGGTGCTCGAGCCGGTCGGCAGCAGCGGGCCTGCCAGGTCGTCAGGAACGGGCAGGCGGACCTGGGCCAGACCGAGACCGACACCGGCCAGGGCCACCACTCCGAACGCACCGGCGACCGCGGTTCGTCGCCGTCGGCGGCGCGCGGCTCCGCGGACCACCGAATCCGTCACGTCCGGCGCCACCTGGACGTCCAGCCGATCGTCGCTGAACAGCCTGCGCAGATCGTCGTCGAGGTCGTCCACGGTCAGTCCTTTCCCAGGCGTGTCCGAAGACTCGCCATCGCCTTGCTGCTCTGGCTCTTCACGGTGCCGCACGAGATTCCGAGCGCGTTCGCGATCTCGGCCTCGGAGAGGTTCTCGTAGTAACGCAGCACGATCACCGCGCGCTGCCGTGGCGGCAGCTCGCGCAGTGCTTGCCAAAGCGGTTCGTTGTCGAGCCTGCTCAGCTCGGGGGGCACGGCGCCGGTTTCCGGGAAATCGGCCACGAGACTCTCGCGGCGACGGCGCCGCCAGATGCTGATGTGCGTGTTGGCCATCGCTCGGCGGACATATGCGAGCGGGTCGTCACCCTTGCGTTGCACCGAAACCCAACGCGAGCCGACCTTCTCCAGCACTGCCTGCACGAGGTCGGACGCGTCGTGCGGATTTCCGGTCAGTGCATGGCCATAACGCAGAAGTCCGGGCATGGACATGCGCACGAACTCCGCGAAATCCCCCACGGCTTCCGCTCTTCCCCCGCCGCTTTCGGCGGCCAACTCCAGTCTCAGCACCGCCGTCACGGCACACCCCCTCCCCGAACCAGCGAACTGGCTTCGAGGAGTTCACGCCCCCGCGCATCGAACGGTTGCCCCACTAAATCACAGAACGGCAACGGCTTCCGGTAGAACGAACGTGCCGTCAGGCTCGCACGGGAAGTCGTGGACTTCCAGCACCGCCGCGACCGGGATCTCCCCGTACACGTGCGGGAACCACAGCGGCGAGTCCGTCACGGCCTCCCACCGCACCGGCACGTCCACCAGCTTCGGGTCGATGACGAGCAACAACAGCCCGCTCTGCCCGTGGAAGAAGTTGCTCGCGCTCACGTGCGCGACCCCGCGGTCGGAGCAGTGCACGAAGTCGTCACCGGCAGCGGGCGCGATCGAGCCGGCCGACTGGGCAGCAGCCCAGCCGGCCGTCGAGATGATGTGCAGCAGCACTTATCCACAGCTCCTTGTGGACAACCCTGTGGACAGAGTCATCGAAGCGTGATCTGACGACCGCGCAGGCCGTCGCGGGCACGGCGCTCGGCATCGGACAGCGGCTCGTCGGAGGCCAGCGCCTCCAGCAAACGCTTGCCCAGCGCCTCGGCCGGGTCTGCCCACTCGCGGGCGTGCATCTCGCGGTCGAGGTCCCAGACCGGCACCAGCAGGCCGTGCGCGCGGAACGAACCGGCGTACCGGGAGCCCTCGCCCAGGTCCAGCTCACCGCGGGCGGCCAGCCGTGCCATCGCGGGCACCAGCTTCTCCTCGGGCTCCGGACGAACCCAGCGCAGGTGCGCCTTGTCGCCCGCGTCCACCCAGTAGGCGGCCTTCACACCGGGAGCGTCGAGGCGTTCGGTCGGCAGGATCGCCGCGTTCGCGCGCTCCAGCGACAGCGCCACGTCACCGGTGGGTTCGGTGCCCTCCGGCATCCACCACACGAAGTCGGTGTGCAGCACGGGCGTGATCTCGGCCTCGGGGTCGAGCAGGTCCTGCAGGCGGACGGGGTTCTCGCCGTTGTCCGGACCCACGACCGGCAGCACGTCACCGGTCTTCGCCTGCTGCGCCCACTGCAGCGCCCGCGCCAGGTCGCGGCTGATGTCACCGGACCGCGTCTGCACCTGCAGACCCACGAACGGCACGTCGTCGCCGCGGATCAGACCGGCGGCCGCCATCGGCAGCACCGTGGCCAGCGTGACCTCACGACCGTCCTTGATCGGCAGCTTCGCGATCGCCGACGGCACGAACTCGCGCAGCGCGATCAGCTCGCACTCGCCGGCCAGGCCCTCGAACGGCCGGGACACGATCACGTCGGTCGCGCCACCGGGCGCGCCGTGGCAGGCCTTGTAGCGCTTGCCGGACCCGCACGGGCAGGGCTGCTTCGGGTTGATCCCGTCCTGCTGTCCGGTCTTCTGGGCGTCCTTGACCGCGGTCCGCTTGGCCACCTTGGCCCTCCTCGTGCTCAGGCTTGTCAGGTGGCCAAATTAGCCGTCAGCAGGCGGCGGGTGTTCGCCGGGGCATTGGTCGCGAGGTAGCGGACCCCCAGGTCACGGCACAGCGCGACGTCCTCGGGACGGTCGACCGTCCACACGTACGTCTCGTGGCCCGCCTTCCTCGCCCGATCCACGTAGCCGGGGTCGTTGCGGAGCACGTGCACACCGGGCCCCGTGTAGTCGGCGAACGACGGCAACGCGCCGCTGCGATACCGGCCGAGGCGGTCGAGCAGCAGCACCGTGCGGATGTCCGGCGCCTGCTCCCGGAACGCCTTCACGGCCGTCGGCGAGAACGACATCATGACGATCTGGGAGTCGAGACCGTGCCTCTTCAGCGCCTCGACGAGCTTGCGTTCGACCTCGTTGCGATACCGGACCGGGTGCTTGGTCTCGACGAAGAGCTGCACGGTGGAGCCCTTCACCAGGTCCAGCAGCTGATCGAGCACGAGCAGTTCGGCCGCCTGACCGTGGCGATGCCAGCTGCCGTAGTCGTACTTCTGCAGTTCGCTGAGCGAGAGCGCGCTGACGGTGCCACGACCGTTGGACGTGCGGGCGAGGGTGCGATCGTGCACACACACGATCTCGCCATCGCGTGACAAGCGGATGTCGCACTCAAGCCCGTCCGCGCCTTCCTTGAGCGCGAGCTCGTAGGCGCCGATGGTGTGCTCGGGACGGTCGGTTGACGCGCCACGGTGCGCGACGATCGAAGGCTGCTGCACAAGACCGAACAGTAGTGTCTGCGCAACAATTTGAGTCATCAATCAAATGGACGTGGACGAAACGCGAAACGCGACTTACCGTCCCGCCTTGTGACGTTCGACCAGCGCGACCCCGCCTTCATCGCCGACCCGTACCCGGCCTTCTCCGCTCTGCGCGAAGCCGGTGAGGTGCATCACCACGAGCAGATGGGTGTCGCCGTCGCCGTCTCGCACGCGGCCTGTTCCGCCGTGCTGCGGCACCGCTCGCTCGGCCGCATCTGGTCGGACGTGAAGCCGGTCGAGCAGTTCATGTCGTTCAACCTCCTGCACCGCAACTCGCTGCTGGAGAACGAGCCGCCCACGCACACCCGCCTGCGCCGCCTGGTCGCCGCCGCGTTCGGTCGCGGCCACGTCGAGCGCCTGCGTCCGTGGGTCGCGGACCTGGCCGACCGCCTCGTCGACGAACTGGTCGCCAAGATCAAGGACCAGGGTCAGGCCGACCTGCTCGCCCACGTCGCCGCGCCGCTGCCGGTCGAGGTGATCGCCGAACTCCTCGGCGTCCCCGGCGAGGACCGCTACCTGCTCCAGCCGTGGTCGAACGCCATCGTGAAGATGTATGAGTACGGCCTGCCCGCCGACCAGCAGGCCCTGGCCGAACGCGCCGCCACCGAGTTCGTCGCCTACCTGCGCGAGCTGATCGCGTTGCGCCGCAAGAACCCCGGTTCTGACCTCGTGTCCGACCTGGTCGTGGTCACCGACACCGACGGCGCGAGGCTCACCGAGGACGAACTCGTCGCCACCGCCGTGCTGCTGCTGATGGCGGGCCACGAGGCCACGGTGAACGTGATCGGCAACGGCGTGTACGCCCTGATGCAGCACCGGTCGCAGTGGGAACGCCTCTCGCCGTCAGTGATGTCCACCGCCGTAGAGGAACTCATCCGCTACGACTCGCCGTTGCAGCTCTTCGAACGCACGGCCACCGAACGCGTGGAGATCGCCGGCCGCGTCATCGAGCCCGGTGAGAAGATCGCCGCACTGCTCGGTGCGGCCGCGCGCGACCCGTTGGTCTTCGAGAACCCGGACACCCTCGACGTCGGCCGCGAGAAGAACCCGCACCTCGGGTTCGGCATGGGCATCCACTACTGCCTGGGTGCGCCGCTGGCCCGCATCGAGGTGGAGGCGGCGCTGTCCTCGTTGCACCGCAAGCTGCCCGGCGCGGTGCTGGCCGAGGAACCCAACCGGCGCGCGGAGTTCGTGATCCGCGGCCTGCACTCGCTGCCGCTCAGCGGAGAGTGACCGGCTGACCCAAGCACTTCGGTCAGTACATCGGCCCTTGATGAATCAGCGGGCGGGCGGTTCGCCGCCCGTGCGCCTACCCTGTTGGTTCGGCCCCGCTCGACCGTTGATGGTCGCACCAACTCTCCCGCCCGGCCGCCACCCGTCCATTGGACGTCGGTGCACGGTGCGGGGACCGCGGCACACGTCCCGGCGCACTGGAGTGCACCATGCGCAGACGTTTGACGATCGCGGCCGCCGCGGTCTCGGCCTTCGTTCTCGGGTTGCTCGGACCCGCGGGCGTCGCGGTAGCGGGCCCCGTCGGCACCGCAGCGGGTTTCGAGGACGACGACGCGAACCTCGCCCCACAGGCACCGATCAACTTCGACTGGAACAGCTTCTCGCCCGCCACCTGGACGGGCACCGCACCCACGAGATCGGCGAGCAAGGTCACCTCCGGCTGGGCCTTCACCGGCCTCGAGGACTGGCAGGCGACCACGTCCGACTCCGGCTTCGCGGGCGGCACCAAGCAGGACACCACCTGTCCGACGGTCGGCACGCAGAAAGCGTCCAACAAGGACGATCTGAAGCGCGTCTACGTCGCGAGCAAAACCGTTGGCAGCAACGTGTTCCTGACGCTCGCGTGGGTGCGCATCCCGCAGAACACCACATCGCCGTCCGCGCACGTGGCGTTCGAGTTCAACAAGGGCACCACGTCCTGTGGCGCGGGATCCGGTGGGCTCGTGCAGCGGACCGCGGGCGACATGCTGATCGTCTACGACTTCGAGGGCGGCGGCACCCCGGTGCTGAAGCTGTCCCGCTGGATCACCTCCGGCGCGTGTGAGGTCAGCAGCAACTCCGCGCCGTGCTGGGGCGTGGCCACCACGCTGACCAGCGGTGTCGCCGAGGCTCAGGTCAACACCGGAGCGACCGCGCTGGACACCGTCGCTCCGTCGAACGAGACGCTCGGCCTGAGTGAGTTCGGCGAGGCCGGCATCAACCTGACCGCGGCCGGCGTGTTCGCGCCTGGCGTGTGTGAGGGATTCGGCAAGGCGTATGCGGTCAGCCGCAGCTCCGGCCAGTCGTCGACCGCGCAGATGAAGGACCTGGTCGGGCCCGGCAACGTCAACATCCGCAACTGCGGTTCCGTCGCCGTCACCAAGCTCGGCAGCGACGGCGGCAGCCAGGCCGGCGCCGTCTTCACGCTGTACAACGGCACCGGAACCGGCGGCACGGTCAGGGGTACCTGCACCGTGCAGGCCAACGGCGCGTGCACCCCGCTGTTCGCCGACCTTCCCGTTGGCACCTACACCCTCGACGAGACAACGGTTCCCGCCGGTTACGACAAGGATCCGACGCTGCCGTTCACGTTCAGCGTGGCAGCGGGTGAGACCAAGACGCTGACGTTCACCGACCCGGCGCGTCCGGCGACCGTGAACGTGCAGAAGAAGGACGACCTCGGGGCCGCGGTTCCGGGCGCTGTCTTCACGCTGTACACGGGCGCCACCACGAGCGGGACGGTGGTCGGCACCTGCACCACCGACGCCGCCGGTGTCTGCCAGCCGCCGTTCACGAACCTGGCTCCTGGCACGTACACGATCGACGAGACGACCACCCCGACCGGCTACGCGAAGGACGCGTCACTACCGCTGACCTTCAGCGTCGTCCGCGGCGAGACGAAGAACCTCTCGTTCACGAACCCGAGGACGTTCAAGGTGATCGTGCTCGTCTGCCGCGAGAGCGACAGCACGCTGTACCCGAGCCCGGTCACGATCGACGGTCAGGCTGCGGGCAACACGCTGTCCTCGGCACAGGCGACCACGGCAGGGTTGAGCCAGGCGGCGCTCTGCGGCATCGCGACCGGACAGCGCGGCGGCCTCCAGACCGGCAATCACGCTGCCAGCCCGATCGGTATCAGCTAGCGCTTCGGATAACGCTTGGGGAGCTTGAACCCGCGCTCCTTCAACACCTTCCGCAAGCGGTCCGGGTAGTCGGTGATCAGGCCGTCGATCCCGGTAGCGATCACCTCGTGCATCCGTGACTCCTCGTCCACGGTCCACGGGATGACGGCGAGGCCCTGTCCGTGGGCTTCGGTGACCAGTTCCTTCGTGGTCATCGTGTGCACCGGGGACAGGGCCTTCGCGCCGAAGCTCTTCACCGCCTTGGGAACACTGCCGCCGAAGTCGTCCAGGTTCAGGCCGCCGGTCCACGGCGAGCCCGGCCGCAGGAACTCCGGCTGCGTCAACGCCACCAGCGGGATGCGCGGCTCGACCTCGCGCAGGCGCATCAGGGTGCCCCAGTCGAACGACTGGATGGTCACGTTCGACAGGAAGCCGGAGCGGCGGATCTCGCGGACCGCGCGCTGCACGAACTGCTCGCGCGGCGCGGTCTCGTGCGGGGCGGCGGCCTCGACCTTGGTCTCGATGTTGAAGCGGATGCCCCACGCGCGGTGCTTGCGCGCCAGGTCGAAGAGCTCGGCCAGGGTGGGCATGCGGGCGCCCGGCGAGAGTTCCTGGTCCGGGTACTGCGACCAGCGGGTGCTGCCGCAGTCGAGGGTGCGGACCTGGGCGAACGTCAGGTCCTTCACGTACTTGCCCGCGTAGGGGAACTCCGGATCGCCGGGGAACGCGGGCGAGGTGTCGAGACACTTCGCCGGGTTCGTCTTGCGGTCGTGGGTGATGACCTCACGGCCGTCCTTGGTGATCTGGAGGTCGAGTTCCAGGGTCGTCACGCCGAGTTCGAGCGCCTTGCCGAACGCCTTGAGCGTGCTCTCCACGGTCAGGCCGATGCCGCCGCGGTGTGCCTGGAGGTCGAAGTCCCGGTGGTGAGCCTGAGCGACGCCCGGTGTGGCCATTGCGATCACCAGAGCCCCGATGAGTGTCCGCATTCATCCAACCTGGCACTGAACGCGAACGCCCGGAAGGTCCTTACGCACGAACGTCGCTTGAACAGATCAGCGCGGCGAGCCGGACGCGCGGACCGACCGCAGTGGCGGCGCCGGGGCGTCCTTCACCTCGAGCACCCGCATCAGCCGCAGCGACGCGGCGTCCACCGGCAGCAGCAGCGTGGTGATCCGCCGCACGAACAGCGCCGTGGTCACCGCGACCCCGGCCAGCAGCAGGTCGGCGAACGCGTGCAGCAGCACGCCGTCTGCCAGCGCCTGCGTGCTGCTCGTCAGGTTCTGCCACAGCGCGATGATCCAGAACATCAGTCCTGAGGCCACCCAGCTGCCCCACCACCAGCGCAGGAGCTTCGACGGCCGGGGGCGCTCGGTCGCGGCGCGACGTTCCACCGCGTGTTCCAGTTCGGCGAGCACCGACCCCGGTACGACGAGGTTCACGCCAGGCACGAGCAGGAGGAGCAGGGAGGCGACACCGGAGCGGGACGGCCCGTAGCCCACGAGGGTCGCGGCCACGTTGCGCGCACGGCGAATCCACAACACCGTGAGCACCAGCGCCAGTCCCCAGCAGACGAACGTGAGCGCCGCGGAGGACACGACCATGGCGTCCGACGCGGTGACGACGCCCCCTTCGAGCGCGCCGAACCGGCTCAGCGCGAGCAGCACGTAGCGCCAGATCTCGGATCCCGCTGCCCACACGGCGAGGACCACGAGCAGCCACAACGTGTTCTGCACGGACTTGCCCAGCCGGCGGACGTTGTCGACGGAGTCGGCCCCGTCGACCGTGCCGGGCACGGCCGTCGGCCAGCGCCACGCCAGCAGCGGGAAGCCCCAGCGCGGCGGGACCGGGTAGTTCGGGGGGCCGCCGTAGGACAACCGCTGCGACCGCCGCGAGGGTTGCGGGTACGCACCGGGTGGCGGCGTCGCCACCCAGTCCACGCGCATCGGCTGCAACGGCTGCACGGTCAGATGACCTCGGGTTCCATGCCGTCGACGCCGCCCTCGAGCGGACGACCGGCGGCGTCCCAGTGCTGCATGCCGCCCTCGACGTTCACGGCCTCCCAGCCGTTCTCGTTGAGGTACTGGGTCACGCGGGCGGAACGGCCACCGGCGCGGCACACGACGTAGAGCTGCACGTCGTTCGGCACCTCTTCGAGCCGGGCACCGATCTCGCTCATCGGAATGTGCAGCGCGCCGGGCGCATGGCCCGCGTCCCACTCGTCCTGCTCGCGCACGTCCAGCAGGACGGCACCTTCGGGCAGCACGGCAGGCACGCCGGCGATCTCCACGCTTGGAACAGTCACGCCTCAGATGGTCCCATGCCGGAAGTTGCACGGACGTGAACCTCCGGCACGGGTCACCCTCAGCCCACCTCCGCGATGATGGGGCCAAGCTTCGCGAACTGCTCCTGGGTCAACGGCAGGGAAGGCCGCGTGCTGCGGGTGCTGGTCAGGCCCAGGTTGAGCTGCTGGACGCGGAACACCTTGTGGTCAGGGCGGAAGACGTAGAGGGTCTGCGAGATCGCCCCGGACTCCGGATCGGGACGAACGTCGTACAGCTGGTACACGGCGCCGTTGGCGTCGGTCATCCGCTGGGGTGGCTCGCAGGAGCCGGTGGCCCACACCGCGGCGTTCGCCGCCTCGAGCGGACTGCCTTCGAAGAAGCCCCTCTCCCGGCGCACCTTGCCCGGACCGAGGTTGTCACCGACCTCGACCTGGTAGTTGAAGTCGTTCCTCTGTTCTGGCGCCGTCACCTGCATCTCCGGCACCACGCCCTGCAGCCTGGTGAGCCAGGCCGACAACCGCTCAGCCCCCTGCGGGTCCTGCCCCACGTTCGGTTCACCGGCAGGTGTGCATCCCGACTCCGAGTCGGTGGGGATTCGCCGTGCCACCTGCACCCGCGGCCAGTCCACGTCGTGCAGGACCACCGCGGGGCCGTAGTCCACGTCGTCCGCGGGTGCGGGCGGTTTGTAGGCGTTGATCGTCATTGCGCCGAACCCGATGCCGGCGACCACCGCGACCACGCCGAGCATCGCACCCGCGCGCTGGGTCAGCACCCGGCGGCGGCCGCGCTTGAGCACGTCGTCCAACGTCGTCGAGGGAGGCGGCACGGGTACGTCGAGAGCTCCGCGCAGCTCGTCTTCGATGTTCATCAGGCACTCTCCGAGTTGACCGGCTCGCCGTACGCCTCGCGGAGCGTCGCCAAACCCCTGGCTGTCTGACTTTTGACGTTGCCCACCGAACAGCCCAGCTCAGCGGCCGTCTGCTCGATGGACAGGTCGTGCACGAACCGCAGCACGAGAGCGGCTCGCTGCTTGGGCGCCACCTGCTGCAACGCCGAGTTCAGCTTGGCGTCGGGATCGGAGAAGCCACCGCCGACCCCGTACTCGGGCAGATCGGCGACAGGGCGTTCGCGCTCGCGGCCGCGGCGCCTGCTGTCGAGGAACACGCGCGTCACGATGGTGCGGACGTACCCCTCCGCCGTTTCCCTCCTGATGCTCGGCCACTTCGCGTACGCCTTCACGAATGCGTTCTGCGCGATCTCTTCCGCTTCCGACCAGTCTCCGCACAACGCGTAGGCAGTGCGCCGCGCCCAGTCGAATCTGCTCGTGAAGAACTCCGAGAACTCCTCGTCTCGTCGCACTCCGGTCCCCCAAGCTCGTGCTGCGTTCGCGTTCAATACGCAGCCGGCACCAGCAGGGTTGCACACAACGAAAACGGGCCGCCCCCAGAGGGACGGCCCGTTTCCGGTGGTGGAGCTAGTGGGCGATGGCCTTCTCGGCGCCCGCACCGGTGAGGGAGCGGACCTCCATCTCGGCCTGCTTGACCGGGTCGGCCTTCTCCTTGGAGAGGATCGTGCCGATGTAGCCCAGCAGGAACGCGACCGGGATCGACACGATGCCGGGGTTCGACAGCGGGAAGAGCGCGAAGTCGGCGTTCTTGAACATCGAGGTCGGCTGACCGGAGACGGCAGGCGACAGGATGATCAGGGTGATCGTCACGATCAGACCGCCGTAGATGCTCCACAGCGCGCCTGAGGTGTTGAACCTCTTCCAGAACAGCGAGTAGAGGATCGTCGGCAGGTTGGCGGAAGCCGCGACCGCGAACGCCAGCGCCACGAGGAACGCGATGTTCTGGCCGTTGGCGACGATGCCGCCACCGATGGACACGAGTCCGATCACGATCGCCGTGAGACGGGCGACCTTGACCTCGGAGTCCTTGTCCTCGGCCGCACCCTTCTTGATGATGTTGGCGTAGATGTCGTGTGCGAACGACGCCGACGCCGTGATCGTCAGACCTGCCACGACCGCGAGGATCGTCGCGAACGCCACCGCCGCGATCAGGCCGAGCAGGATCGGGCCGCCGAGCTCCAACGCGAGCAGCGGAGCCGCCGAGTTGGCCTTGCCGGGCGCGCCGTTGATCTTGTCCGGGCCGACGAGCGCACCGGCGCCGTAGCCGAGAACCAGCGTGAACAGGTAGAAGATGCCGATCAGCCAGATGGCCCACACGACCGAGCGACGGGCTTCCTTCGCGGTCGGCACGGTGTAGAAGCGCATCAGGATGTGCGGCAGACCCGCGGTACCGAGCACCAGCGCGAGAGCCAGCGACAGGAAGTCCAGCTTGGTGGTGCCGTTCTTGCCGTAGGCCAGACCGGGGCCGAGCAGCTTCTCGCCGGCCTTGGGCGCGTTGTCGACCGCGGCACCGAGCAGCGTGGACAGGTTGAAGCCGTACTTGCCGAGCACCCAGAGGGTCATGACGCCCGCGCCGACGATCAGCAGGACCGCCTTGATGATCTGCACCCAGGTGGTGCCCTTCATGCCGCCGATGAGGACGTAGGCGATCATCAGGGCGCCGACCACGGCGATGACCAGGGCCTGGCCACCGGTGCCCGTGATGCCGAGCAGCAGGGCGACGAGACCACCGGCACCGGCCATCTGGGCCAGCAGGTAGAAGAACGAGACAGCCATCGTCGACGTGGCGGCGGCGGCGCGGACCGGACGCTGGCGCATCCGGAAGCTCAGCACGTCGCCCATCGTGTACTTGCCGGTGTTGCGCAGCAGCTCGGCGACCAGCAGCAGCGCGATGAGCCACGCCACCAGGAAGCCGATCGAGTACAGGAAGCCGTCGTAACCGTTGAGGGCGATGGCACCCGCGATGCCGAGGAACGACGCGGCCGACAGGTAGTCACCCGCGATCGCGATGCCGTTCTGCGGGCCGGTGAACGCGCGACCGGCGGCGAGGTAGTCGGCAGCGGTCTTGGTGTTGCGGCTCGCCCTGATGACCACGAACAGCGTGATCAGGACGAAGACACCGAAGATGCTGATGTTGAGGATCGGGCTGGACTCGTTCACTTGCCGTCTCCCTCGATCTCGTTGCGGAGCTTCTCCGCCAGCGGGTCGAGGTTCTTGTTCGCGTGCCGCACGTACAGCGTCGTGATGACGAACGTCGACACGAACTGCAGCAGACCGAAGATGAGCCCGACGTTGATGTTGCCGAACACCTTGGTGGACATGAAGCCGTGCGCGTAGTCCGCCAGCAGCACGTACAGCAGATACCACGCGAGGAACAGCCCGGAGACGGGGAACACGAACTTGCGCAGCCGGTGCTTCAGCTCCGCGAAGTCATCACTTGCTTGTACATCGACCCACTTCTGGGCATCGGGGGTCGACTCGCTCGGGGTGTGCTCGACGGTGCTCACAGTCCCCTCCTCGCCGTACTCGTTGTAGGTGTCAGCAACGTGACGTGCACGTAATGCCTCCAGGTGCGGTCCGTTCTTGGTCAGGAACCGTATGGAGACTTGAGTCACTCAGGTAAGACCCCGTTCGTGCCGTTGCGCCCAGCAGTCGGGTGAAGCGACGAACGGTCAGTATGCGTAGACGAACAGCACTCTGCGTGACCGCAATCACCGTTCACCGATTCGAGTGACCATTTTTCACCCATTTGAAACGCTGGCTACTTACCGTGTTCGCCCAGCTCCCCTGCGCTTGTCACCGGCCATCCGAGCCTTCTCCTCGGCCGTGCCGAAGCGCGCGATGTCCCGGTCTCGGATGAAGCCCAGCGGGTCCGGCGCGTGCAGTCTCAGCAGGATCTGGTTGACGTCCGACGGGGCGCGTCTGCGGGTCGCCTTGCTGACGACGATCATCGTCATGAAGGCGAGAGGCACCGTGATCAGCGCAGGTTGCGTGATGAACGCGGGCGCCCAGCGGCCGGTGTAGGAGCTGACGACGCTCACGACCTGTGCGGTGATGACCATGCCGCCGCCGACCACGAGCCCGCACACGGCACCCACCCAGGTGAGTCCACGCCACCAGATGCCGAGCACGAGCAGCGGGCAGAACGTCGACGCGGCGAGCGCGAAGGACATGGCCACGGTCAGTGACGCATCGGAGCGCGGCAGCAGCAGAGCAAGACCGATTGCGACGAGTCCGGTGAACACAGTTGCCCACCGGAAGTCACGAACCTTGCCCGGCATGATGTCCGTGGAGACCACGCCGGCGACGGACACCACCAGTCCGGACGAGGTCGACAGGAACGCCGCGAACGCGCCGGCGGCGACGATCGCACCGACGATCTGACCGCCCAGGTTCGGCAGCATCGTCTCCGGCAGCATCAGCACCGCCGCGTCCGTCTTCCCGTTCACCAGCAGCTGCGGCAGGTAGAGCCGCGACAGCACGCCCAGCACCGTCGGGAAGATGTAGAACAGGCCCAGCAGGTAGAGCACGTGCAGCGCCGTGCGACGGGCCGCTTTGCCGTCCGGGTTGGTGTAGAAGCGGACCAGGACGTGCGGCAGGCCCATCGTGCCGAGGAACGTCGCGAAGATCAGCGAGTAGGTCCTGATCAGCTCGGAGATGCCGCCGGTCTGCGGCCGTGACCAGTCGCGGTTGGTCGTCGGAGAGCCCTCGACCACCGGCACCGGGCTGCCGGCGGTGAACTCCATCCGCGTGCCGGGGCTCAGCTCGTAGACACCGCGGCCCCAGAACACCGCACCGTCAGCGTCCCTGCCGTCGATCTGGCCGCGCACCTTCAACGTCAACGGCTCGTCGACGCGGACCTTCACCACCTGCTCGGCCACGGTGATCGTCTCGGCCTTGGGGAACCTGACCACGCCGTCGTCGCTGATCGGCTGCGTGCCGCGGTCGGGAGAAGCCAGGAACACCACGAAGAGCACGAACGTGGGCGCGGCGATCGCGAAGAGCTTGCCCCAGTACTGGAACGCCTGCACCAGCGTGATCGCGCGCATGCCGCCACCCAGCACGTTGATCACCACGATGACGGTGACGATCAGGCCGCCGAACCACGCCGGCAACCCGGTGATCGTGGTGAGCGTCAGGCCCGCGGACTGGAGCTGCGGCACCAGGTACAGCACGCCGATGCACACCACGAAGAACGTGCTGAAGTGCCGCACGTTCACCGATCCCAGCCGGGCCTCGGCGAAGTCCGGCAACGTGTAGGCGCCCGACCTGCGCAGCGGAGCGGCGACGAACAGCAGCAGCGCGAGATACCCGGCGGTGAAGCCGATCGGGTACCAGAGCGCGTCGACGCCGTCCTTGAGCACGAGCCCGGCCACGCCGAGGAACGACGCCGCGGACAGGTACTCGCCGGAGATCGCGGCCGCGTTGCGGGTCGCGGGGATCGCCCGGCGCGCCACCAGGAAGTCCGGGGTGGTGTTCGCCTTGCGCGACCCGACATAGCCCAGCAGGAAGGTCACGGCCGCAACGGCGACGATGGCGCTGAGGCTCCAGATGGTGGCGTTCACGTCAGCGGTCGACCATGTTCACGAAGTCGCGCTCGTGCCGTTCGGCCTGCCTGCGAAACACCCAGCCGACGCCGTAGAGGACCGGGAAGGGTGCGAGACCGAGCACGAGCCACGGGATGGGAATGCCGAGGATCTTCAGGTCCCCGATCTGCGGGACCAGGTAGAAGGTGATCGGCAGCAGGCACATCCCGATCAGGACCGCGAAGGCGAGCCCGAACGCGGACTTGAGCTGCTGCCGGATGAGGTCGCGCACCAGCTTCTCACCGACGCTGGTCTGCTCCTCCAGCTCGATGATCGTGCGCAACGCCTTGCCGCGCGACTTCGTCGAGTCGGCGAGCACGACCCTGCGGCGGCGCGGCCTGCTGCCCTGCTCGCCGAGCCATGCCTCGCGGGCGGGCTGCTCCGGTTTTCCCGCGTCGTGCCTGCTCACCAGCCGCTCTTCGGCGGTCGCACGATCCGCTCCTTGAGCTCCTTGGTGTGCCGGCGGCTGACCGGGAGCTCCTTGGCGCCGTCACCGGTGCCGATGACCACCGCATAGCCGTTCGCCGTCATTCGCAGCTCGCTCACCAACGGCAGCGCGACGAGGTACGACCGGTGGATGCGCACGAAACCCGCGTTGGCCCAGCGTTCTTCGAGCTGGGCGAGCGGGATGCGCACCAGGTGGCTGCCGTCCTGGGTGTGCAGACGGGCGTAGTCGCCCTGCGCCTCGACGTACCGCACGGTCGCGCGCGGCACGAGCTTGATGGTGCCGCCCAGCTCGACGGGGATGACCTCGTCGTCGGTCGGTTCGGCGGCGTTGGCGGAAAGGGGCGCAGAGGGTGCCGACGGCGCGGGCGCACGGCCCACGCGGTCCGCCACCCGGGAGATCGCCTTGAGCACGCGCTCTTCGTTGATCGGCTTGTTGATGAAGTCGAGCGCGCCGACGTCGAACGCCGTGACGAGCGCGTCGCGTTCCTCGACACCGGTCACGAAAACGAGCGCGGGGGGATACCGGAACGCACTGAGCACTCGGGCGAGATCCATGCCGGAAAGCCCGGGCATGTTGATGTCCGCGAACACCGCGTCGACCGGCGGCAGGCCGGCCTTGGTCCTCGCCATGACCTCCTGCTCGTAGTCACCCCTCAGGATGCGCAGTGCCTCGGCGGCGTCGAAAGCCGTGAGGACGCGCCTGATGTGAGGACTGCTCTCGAGCAGGAACTTGATCTCGCTCAGGCCAGGAGCCTCGTCATCGACTGCGAGGACGAGGAGACCGGCGTTGTCTTGGGTACTCACTGTGTCGGGCATCTTGCCCATCAATGTGCGGTCATGTCTACGCCGGGGGTCGGCTCGACACGCCCTGTGAAACCGAACTGATGCTCACAGCCCGAATCGGGACCAGCGAGCACGTTCCTCGATGCTCGCGAGCACCTGCGTCACGAGATCGCCCGATCGGGTGGACGCGCCGGTCAGTCCGAGCTTGGCCAGCAACGGCCTGCGCGGCTCGGCAACGGTCAGTTCGGCGTCCGGGAACCGCTTCGCGATCACGGTCCGGATGGTGCCGATGCCGTCGATGAGCCCGAGCTGCTGAGCCTTGGACCCGGTCCAGATCTCACCGCTGAAGAGGTCTTCCTCGGTCTTGAGCTTGCTGCCGCGGCGTTCGACGACCCACTGCTTGAACTGCTCGTGCAGGTCGGCGTGCAACCCCTTGAGCCACTCGACGTCCTCGGGCTTCTCCGCCTGGAACGGGTCGAGCCGCACCTTGTTCTCGCCGGCCGTGTACACGCGCCGCTCGACACCGGCCTTGTCCAGCAGTCCGTCGAGCCCGAAGCCCGCGCTGACCACACCGATGGAGCCCACGAGAGAGGTGCCGTGCGCATAGATCTCGTCACCCGCGCACGCCAGCCAGTAGCCGCCGGACGCCGCCACGTCCTCGCAGAACGCGAGCACCGGCACGTGCTTCTTGGTCGCCAGCTCCCTGATCCGCTCAGCGATCAAGGCGCTTTGGGTGGGCGCACCACCAGGAGAGTTGATGAGCAGAGCCACGGCGATCAGGCGCTCGTTGTCGAACGCGCGGTTGATGGCCGACTCGACGTTCTGGAGGTTGATCGTGTTGCGGGCGACCGGCGAGGACTGCGGGGTGATGACCCCGTGCAACCGCACCGCCGCGACGACCGGAGGCCGCTCACCCCGGTCCATGACCCTCGGGAGACGGGCCGCGATCCTGTCCGTGACGCTCATGTACTCGACAGTACGTGCGTTTCGCGGACACGCGGGAGCCCAACTGCGCTGTCGGTTGCTCCCGCGTGACCTGGAACACGTGGTGCTAGCGTCGGTGGTGTGACGTTCAACCCGATCCGCTGGCTCGAGCGCTATGTCGAGTGGTGGGACGACCGGGGCCGGCAAAACGCCGCCGGACCGACGCCGATGCACATCTACTGGATGTGGGTGAGCTGGAGCGTGTGCGCCGTCGTGCTGATCACGACTTTGGCTGTTGCAGCACGCTGACCTGCGGATTGCTGACCTGCGGAAAGCCGCGGTGCTGGATCAGCACTTGCAGCTGTTGAATCCCTTGGCGGTGCACTTGATGCAGACGCGGACGCGCTCGGGTGCTTGTTGTTCGTGCACTGGATGTGGCCCTTAACTCGCGGTCGGCCTCTGTTGCTCGAATGGCCGGCTGTTCATTGGTCAACACCACAATCGGCACGTTCCACGCCTGGGTTGAGCATGATTGACCTTGCAACTTCTTACCTGGCCGTGGGTGCACTTCAAGCGCGGATCGCCGGCTGTTCGTTCGTCATCGGCTCGTCCGTCATCTGCGACCCGATGTTCAGGTTCGGCAGCACGTTCCTGGCGAACTTCGGCACCTTCAGGATCACCTTGGTGCCCGCGTTGGGCGCCGTCTCGACGACCAGGGCGTACTCGGCGCCGAACACCGTGCGCATGCGGTCGTTGATGTTGCCGATGCCGACGTGGGCGCCCGTCTGGTGGGCGTCCTTGATGTCGTCGAGCCGGTCGGGGTCCATACCCACGCCGTCGTCTTCGACGCTGATCAGGGCCTCGCTGCCGTTGTCCTCGGCGGTGATCGTGAGCATGCCGCCGCCGGGCTTCTTGGCCAGGCCGTGGCGGACCGCGTTCTCGACGAGCGGCTGCAGGACCAGGAACGGCAGGACCACCTGGAGGACCTCGGGGGCAATGCGCAGCCGGACGTTCAGGCGAGAGCCGTAGCGGGCCTGTTCGATGGTCAGGTAGCGGTGGATGTTCGTCAGCTCGTCGGCCAGCGTCGTGAACAGGCCGTCGGTGCGGAACGAGTAGCGGGTGAACTCAGCGAACTCCTGAAGCAGCTCACGGGCGTGCGAGGGGTCCGTGCGGATCAGCGAGGAGATCGTGTTCAGGGCGTTGTAGACGAAGTGCGGCGAGATCTGGGCTCGCAGGGCCTTCACCTCGGCCTGGGCGAGCGCCTGGCGTTGCTTCTGGACGACTTCCAGCTCCAGCTGCGTGGAGACGAAGCGGGCGGTCTCCTCGGCCATGCGGATCTGGCGCTTCGAGGCGACGCCGGAGACCACGATCAACGTGCCGGCCACGTCGCCCTCGACAACCAGCGGTACGACAACAACGCTGTGCAGGGAGCACGGGCCCTGCAGCTCACAGCCGAGCTTGCGGTGGTCGACGTGTTCCTTGTGGCAGTTGTTGATGGCACGGGCGACCGTGTCGCGGAGGTACTCGTAGTGGTCGTTCGCGCCGCCGTCCCACGAGAGGACGGTGCCCTCTTCGTCGGTGATGGCGACCGCGACGCAGCGCAGCATCTCGCGCAGGTGGGGTGTGGCCTTGTCGGCGGCTTCCTGGGTCAAGCCCGCGCGAAGGTCGCTCGACGCCTTGGACATGCGGTCGAGCATGTCCATCACAGCATCCTCGACGGAGGTGCTGACTCGTCGAGCGCGGCACAGCATCACGAAGAGGCCCAGAACGGCCAGGGTCGCGATGACGCCGAGCACAGCGCGCTCGGTCAACAGGTCGCCCACGCTGCACATGCTGTGCTGTGGGGCACCCCTATAGCAAGAGGCGCGCCCGGCGTACCCCCGGACGGTCCACCGATCCGGGTAGACATCCGATGAATTTGGGGAGAGGGTGTGCCCGTGAAAGTGGCTCTGTTCGCGACCTGCCTGACCGACACGTTCTTCCCGTCGACGGCCCGCGCCGTGGTGCGCTTGCTGGAGCGGCTTGGCTGTTCGGTCGAGTTTCCGCTCGATCAGACGTGTTGCGGGCAGATGCACTTCAACACCGGTTATCGGGAGCTGTCGAAGCCCCTGGCGCGCAAGTACACCGACGTCTTCGGAAGCTACGACTACGTGGTTGCGCCATCCGGGTCATGCGCGGGCATGGTTCGGGAGATCCATCCCACGCTGGGTGAGTCTCCGCCGCGCACGTTCGAGCTCGCGGAGTTCCTCGTGGACGTGCTGGGCGTGACCGACGTCGGCGCCTGGTTCCCCCACCGGGTCACCTATCACCCCACCTGCCACTCGCTGCGCATGCTGGGCGTCGGGGACAAGCCGATGGCGCTGCTCAGGTCGGTCAAGGGACTCGATCTGGTGGAACTGCCCGACTCGACGCAGTGCTGCGGCTTCGGCGGCACGTTCGCGCTGAAGAACGCCGAGACGTCCACGGCGATGCTCGCGGACAAGATGCGGTGCGTGCTCGACACCGGCGCCGAGGTCCTGAGTGCCGGCGACAACTCCTGCCTCATGCACATCGGCGGTGGCCTCTCGAGGCTGCGCACGGGCGTGCGGCCAGTTCACCTGGCAGAGATCCTGGCTTCGACGGAGGAGGACCCGTGGCGCGCAACCCCGTGACGTGGCTGGGCAGCCCGACGTTCCCCAAGGCCGCGAAAGAGGCTTTGCAGGACACCCAGCTGCGGCAGAACCTGCGCAAGGCCACCGGGACCATCCGCGGTCGCCGGGCCGCCGCTGTCGCCGAGATGAACGACTGGGAGCAGCTCCGAGTCGCCGGCGAGCAGATCAAGGACGACGTGCTGGCGCGCCTCGACACGCTCCTCGTGCAGCTCGAGGAGTCGGTCACGGCGCGCGGCGGCGTCGTCCACTGGGCTCGGGACGCCGAAGAGGCGAACCGGATCGTGCTCGACCTCTGCCGGGCGGAGGACGCGCAGGAGGTCGTCAAGGTCAAGTCCATGGCCACGGCCGAGATCGGGCTGAACGAGGCCCTCGAAGCCGGTGGCGTGCACGCGATCGAGACCGATCTGGCCGAGCTGATCGTGCAGCTCGGCGACGACCGGCCGTCACACATCCTGGTGCCCGCGATCCACCGCAACCGCTCGGAGATCCGCGAGATCTTCCAGCGCCGCATGGGGGTCGAGGTGTCGGACGAGCCGGCTGACCTCGCCGAGGCGGCCCGGATCTACCTGCGCCAGAAGTTCCTCACCACGAAGGTCGCCATCTCGGGAGCGAACTTCGCCGTCGCCGACACCGGCTCGATCGTGGTGCTGGAGTCCGAGGGCAACGGCCGGATGTGCCTGACCCTGCCCGACACCCTGATCACCGTGATGGGCATCGAGAAGCTCGTGCCGACGTGGCAGGACCTCGAGGTCTTCCTCCAGCTGCTGCCCCGCTCGTCCACCGCGGAACGGATGAACCCGTACACGAGCGTGTGGACCGGCGTGACACCCGGCGACGGACCGCAGAACTTCCACCTCGTCCTGATCGACAACGGCCGCACCTCGACGCTCGAGGATTCCGTCGGGCGCCAAGCACTCAGGTGCATCCGGTGTTCGGCGTGCCTCAACGTCTGCCCGGTCTACGAACGCACCGGCGGCCAGTCGTACGGCTCGGTCTACCCCGGCCCGATCGGCGCGATCCTGACGCCGCAGCTGGTCGGCGACATGCACGACAAGCAGGCGGCGTCACTTCCTTACGCCTCTTCACTTTGCGGCGCGTGCTTCGAGGTCTGCCCGGTGCGGATCGACATCCCGTCGGTCCTCACGCACCTGCGCGCCGAGGTCGTGGAAGCCAAGGGACGCACGCCGGAGTCGGTCGCGATGGCCGCCGCCGCATGGATCTTCCGGGAGGCCTCGCGGTACGAGAAGGCCCAGAAAGCCGGTTCCCTGGCCCGTTTCCTGGCCAGGGACGGCAAGATCACGTCGCTGCCGTGGCCGGGCTCGAAGTGGACGTCCTCACGCGACGTGCCCGCACCGCCGTCCGAGTCGTTCCGCGCCTGGTGGAGGAAGAACCGTGGCTAGCGCACGAGAAGAGATCCTGCAGCGCATCAGGAACGCGAAGGTGCCAGCGGCTCCACAGGTGATCCGCGGCTACCACCAGCAGGGCGAGGGCGGCGTCGAGCTGTTCGCCGAGCGCGTCGCCGACTACCGCGCGATCGTGCACACGGTCAGCGACGTCCCCGCGGCCCTGAAAACCTTGGCGGGCAAGCGAATCGTGGCTCCGGCAGGCGTTCCGGACGAGTGGCTGATCGACGGTGTCACGTGGCTGCGCGAGCCGTTGTCGATCGAGGAACTCGACCAGGCGGACGGCGTGCTGACCGGCTGCGCGGCAGCGATCGCGGACACCGGCACGATCGTCCTCGACGGCGGCGACGCCCAGGGCCGCAGGGCGCTCACGCTGTTGCCCGACTACCACCTGTGCGTCGTGCGAGCGGACCAGATCGCCGCGTCGGTGCCGGAAGCGTTGCAACGACTGGAGCCCACCCGGCCGTTGACGTTCATCAGCGGCCCGTCCGCGACGAGCGACATCGAGCTCAACCGGGTGGAGGGCGTCCACGGCCCCCGCACTCTCGAGGTCCTGATCGTCACTTGAGCAGGCGCGACAACCGGCGGTCGGCCAACGGCTTGCCGCCGGTCTGACACGTCGGGCAGTACTGGAACGCCTTGTCCGCGAACGACACCTCACGAACCGTGTCACCGCAGACAGGACACGGCAGCCCGGTCCGCGCGTGCACCCGCAGGCCAGACCGCTTCTCGCCCTTGAGCCGAGCCGCGTCCTGCCCGACCGACCGCGCCACCGCGTCGGTCAGCGTGGTGAGCATGGCCTCGTGCAGCCGGTCCAGCTGTTCGTCGCTCAACTTGCCCGAAGTCGCGTAAGGCGACAGCCGGGCCATGTGCATGATCTCGTCGGAGTAGGCGTTGCCGATGCCCGCGATCAGGCTCTGGTCCGTCAGCGCCGTCTTCAGCCGCTCGGTCCGCTTGGCCAGCAGGTCTTCCAGTTGCGTCCGGGTGATCCCCAGCGCGTCGGGACCCAGCCGGGCGAGGCTCGCGATGGTCTTCGGGTCGCGCACGATCCACGCCGCGAGCCCCTTCTTGGTGCCCGCTTCCGTCAGGTCGAACCCAGGGCCCTGCCCCGGCGGCCCGAGGTGCACGCGCAACGCCAACGGCCCGCGGCCCTGCTTGGGCGGCGGCGCGGACATGTTGTCGGCCCACCTCAGCCAACCGGCGCGCGCGAGGTGAACGACCAGGTGCAGGCCGTCCGCGACCTCCAGGTCGAGGTGCTTGCCGTGCCGGTGCGCGGCCACGACCTCTTGCCCCTGCAGCGCGGTCCACGGCGGGTCGAACGTCTTCAACACCTGCAGCGATGCCACGTCGACGCGGTGCACGGTGCGGCCGACGGCGTGTTCACGCAGGTGGTGAACCAGTGCTTCTACCTCTGGTAGTTCGGGCACCGGTCCAGTGTCGCATCAGTCGACGGGTTGCAACGGACCTTCGACGTCCGGCAGCGAGTGCATCTCGATCGTCCTGGCGACCCGCGAGGCCTCCTGGCGCACCGCCATCGGGCCCCTGACCTGCCCGATCCACCTCTCGGGTGGCAGCTCGTCCGCAGTCGCCTTGCTCTCCGCGACCAGCGTGTGCGGCCGGCGCAGCGCCCAGCGGACCGGGAAGAACGCGAACAGGAAGAACAGCGCGAGGATGAGCCACGCGGGCACGATGACCTGCTCCGGCGTCCACGCGATGAGCACGACCACCATCACGACGAGCATCCCGGCCATCATGATGCCGGGCAGGGCACCACCGCTCACGTCGTGCTCGAAGTCGTCGCCCTCTTCCGGGTTGCGCCACTCGATGCGGCTGTGGACCGTCCACATCCGCCCGTCGGCACCGCGCACCAGCCGCGTCATAAACCCGTCTCCCACGCTCGGTCTGTCTTGCTCAAACCGTACCTAACGCGAGGCGAGCCTTGTGGGTGAACTCGGCCGTCCTTGATCGTCACCGTCAGTTCTGGACGGGCTTCGTCGGATAGAGCGTGATCGTGGTGGGCTTGGTCTGCGGAGACGTGCACGGGTCCGTCGGCGGCGGTGCCTCGGACGTGGAGGACTGCGCGTCCAGCGACTTGACGTCCCGCGACGTGGTGGGCACCGAGGTGATCACCTCGGACGACTCCGACGACTCGACCACCGGCAACGCCCGCTCGACCGGCTCGTCCTTGCGCGCGTCCGTGGCCGGCGGCGGCGTGTACGACGACGTCTTCCGCACCGTCTCCTGCCCGCCGCGCCCGCCGGGGTTGATCACGTTCCCGCGCTGCTGCTCCTGCTGCTGCACCTGAGGCGGCGGCGCGACCGCGAGCTCCTGGCTGTGCTCCGAGCTGGCCGAACCCGTCGGCATCATGGCGATCACCGGGTTCTGGTCCGGCTGCAGCACCGCGATGCCCGCTCCGCCGTTGAACACCGCGGCCATCGTCCCGAACAGGCCGACGGTCGCCACGCTCGCCGCGGCGACGGCCAGCTTCGCCTTGGTGAAGAACATCTTCCCGGCGAACGCGAGGCCCAGCGTGGTCGGCACGACCAGCAGCGCCGAGTGGTCGCGCAGGGCCGCGCAGACCTCGTTCAGCTCGGTGTGGAGCTGTGAGCAGGCCGAACAGGTGTCCAGGTGGGCACGGATCCGGCGTTCCTCGACGCCCTGGACCCCACCGGCGGTGTAGGTGCCGAGCTTCGAGCGGATCGCCGCGCACGACGAACGCCCGTCATCAGCAGCGAGGTGCGCCTGCAGATACGCCGCACGCAGCCCCTCACGCGCACGGCGGGCCAACGCGGACATGGCGTTGGGCGAAAGACCGAAGTGCGGTGCCACGGTGGCGGGGCGTTCGCCCTCCACCTCGACGCGCCACAGCACGACCCGCCAGCGTTCGGGCAGGCTCGAGAAGGCTCTGGTGATCAGGTTGTGCTCGGCCCGCCGGTTCGCGTTGTCACCCACGGGCTCGACGCGGCGACCCAGTTCCTCGTCCTCCACCGGGACGTCCCGACGACGACCGCTCCACTCCCACGCGACGCGCCTCGCGACCGTCAGCAGGTAGGTGCGGACGTGGTCGGTAGGGCCGCTGCCACGACGAATCGCCTGCAGCATGCGGAAGAACGCCTCGGCGGTGAGATCGTCTGCTTCGGCCGCCTCGCGGACGTGCCTGAGAGAGAAACGGCGGATCGCGTCCGCATGCCGGGAGAACAGTTCGCCGTAGGCCGAGTCATCTCCCTCGCGCACTCTGGCGAGCAGGTCCCGGTCGACCTCGTTCTCGTCGACCATCACAGGCTTCAACATGCCACAAGGGGCCAGACCTGCTCCTCAACGAGAACAGGTCGATATACAAGACCATCCGTTCGTAGTGAGCTGATCAGCGCAACGCATTCGGTGACGAGACGGTCACAGGTGGGCGTCGGGCCGTCTGCCGAAGAAGATCCAGCGACTATCGTCACGACCGTGGTGGACTGGCGAGAACGCGCTTCGGCTCTGGTGCCGGAACTTCGTGCTGTCGCCGAGACCGAGGAGTGGTCCTGCCACGTCTTCTTCTCGGAGCTGTCTCAACTGGCCGCGGAAGCACACCGCGACCAGGACGACGAGGTGCTGCGCCGCGCGTACGGCTTCGCGCACTGGTGCTTCCACCAACCGGAGCAGTTTCTCGAGAACGCGGCGTTGATCAGCTTCTACGAGCACGTGTTCGACGACTGGGACCTTCGCGAGGAGGTCGCGGCCTGGCTGCCGGTCGACGTGCTGCCCAAGGTGCGGGCGCTGTGGGAGTGGCGCTGGCCGAAGGAACAGTTGGACGAGGTAGATCAACTGTTGGCCGGGTTGCAACCCCCCGGTCGAGACGCCGTCTGACGCTGTTGTATAGTTCTTTCCCGTAAGGCAGTGCGGATGTAGCGCAGTTGGTAGCGCATCACCTTGCCAAGGTGAGGGTCGCGAGTTCGAGTCTCGTCATCCGCTCTCGAAAGAAGTCCGGTACCCGTTGGGTGCCGGACTTCTTTCGTTTCACCGGACTGCGGCGCCCACGGTGAGCGTGCCCGCGACGGCGTCCAGCTCTGCGATCGGGCCCAGCGCGACCGACAACGGATGGTCGCCGTGACCGACGTCGATGCCACCGAGCACCGGCACCTTCAACTCCTCCAGCCGATCCCGCAGCACGTCCGCCACGGTCCAGTCGCGGTCGACGTAGCCCTCGAACCCCGGGAACCGGCCCAATGCGACCCCGCGCAGTCCCCGCAACGAGCCTGAACGGATGAGTTGCGTCAGCTGCCGGTCGACCTGCCCGAGCCCGACCGCACGCGGGGACTCCAGGAACAGGATCGCGCCGTCCAGACTGGGCAGTCCGGCGCCGACGGACCAGGCGACCGTGCCGAGGTGACCGCCGACGAGGTTCCCCGTGGCAGCGCCGGCCATCTGGACGGCCGCCGTGAGCGCCTCGGGGTCCCGATGCAGGACCGTGGGACCGCTCTCCATCAGCAACGACTGCGTCGAGGCCGCCGAGCGGACGCCGGACAGGCACCCGTGGATTCCCGCGACCCTGGAGTACCGCCACAAGGCCAGGTGCAGGCTGGTGATGTCGCTGAACCCGACCAGCGGTTTCGGGTCGGCACGCACGGCGGCGAAGTCGACGTCGTCAGCGAGCCGGTAGGCGCCCGCGCCTCCCCGTGTGGCGATCACCGCCCGCACTCCGGGATCGCGATAGGCGTCGTTGAGGTCGGCCAGCCGGTCGGAGTCCCTGCCTGCCAGATACCCATGACGGTCCATCGCGTGCTTGCCGACCTCCACGACCAATTCCCAGCTCTCCAGGGTGCGCACCGACTCCGCGAGCACCTCCTCGCTCGGGAAGCTCGCGGGCGACACGAGGCGGACGCGGTCGCCCGGGCCGACACGTGGGGGCAGCAGAAAGTCCACGTGACGACTCTTCCAGTCCCGGCTCGTGGTTCTCGGGGTGATCTCCAGGCCCCGCCGTGAAAAGGTGGTGCTGACCGCTCGCATCAACCTGATCGAGCTCGTTCGACAAGGACCTGGAGATCATGGCCATCACTCAGACGGCAAACGCGCACTGGGAAGGCTCTCTCGTCGAGGGCAAGGGAAACGTCAGCCTCGACACGTCCAAGAGCGGCAGCTTCGAGATCGACTGGAAGGCGCGCGCCGAGGAGGCCGGTGGCAAGACCAGCCCCGAAGAGCTCATCGCGGCGGCGCACTCCTCCTGCTACTCGATGGCGCTCTCGCACGGCCTGACCGGCGCGGGCACGCCGCCCACCTCGATCGACACCAAGGCCGAGGTCCAGTTCCAGGCCGGCCAGGGCATCATCGGGATCCACCTGACCGTGCGCGCCAACGTGCCCGGCCTGACCCAGGAGGCCTTCGTCGAGGCCGCCGAGGGTGCCAAGGCGAACTGCCCGGTCTCCAAGGCTCTGGCGGCTGTCGAGAACATCACGCTGGACGCCGCCCTGGTCTGAACCGCAGCGCCGCGGGCCCGTGACTGATCAGGTGCCTGCGGTAACTCACGTCGCCGGGCTGCTCGGCCACCTCGGACGAGCGGTCGAGCAGCTCTTCGGCGACGATCCGGCCCTCCAGCTTCGCGAGCTGGGCGCCGAGGCAGTAGTGCGGTCCGTGCCCGAAGCCCAGGTGGCCCGGCACGGACGGCCTGCCGGGGTCGAAGTCCTCGGTGAACACGCGCGGGTCGCGGTTGCCGGCCGCGTAGTCGAGGAACAGGTGGTCCCCCTCGGCGATCTTCGTGCCGCCCACGGTCACCGGACATGTCGCCGTGCGGAAGAAGCCGATGAACGGCGTGTCGAGCCGTACGACCTCCTCCACGACGCCGCCCAGCCGTCGTTCGCGTTTGTCGAGTCGCAGCAGCGTGCTGGCCAGCAGGTTCGTGGTCGAGTCGGTACCGGCGACCACGACGGCGAGGCACAGAGACAGGCGTTCCTGCTCGGACAGCTGCCCGCCCTTGAACGCGTCCGAGCGCGCGAAGTAGGCGCAGAACTCGCTCATCCCGGCGAAGTACGACCCGAGGACCCGTTCGCTGACCTCGTCGCCGCTGGTCAGTTCCAGCACCGGTGCCACGAACTCGCGGAACAGCGGGAAGTCGCTGTCCGGCACGCCGAGCACGTCGCCGACGACACCCAACGCGAACGGCGCGGCGAACTGGCTCACGAAGTCGGCCTCTTCCGGAAGGTCGTCGAGCAGCGTCCGGGCGCGTAATCGAATTGAGTCAGCCATTTGGCGCACGGCCGTTGGAGTGAATTTTTGATTCGCCGCCGCACGAATTCGGGCGTGTCGTGCACCGTCCGCCGCGTTGAGTGATGACATCAATTCCAGCAATCGCCGCTGCTCCGGCGGCAACATCACGGCTACGGCCGCGACCTGCGGTCCTGTCATGTTCCGGGAGGAGAACGTCACCGGATCAGCCAACACCGCACGTAGATCGGCATAGGCGGTCACGCGCTGGGCGTTGATTCTCGGGTCGAATTCCATTGCGCTATCTTTGCGCGGTTCCAGCCTTTGTCGGGGGCTGACGACAGGACCAAAAACGTGATCATCCGGCTGCTCGGACCGCTTGAACTCACCGGCCCGAACGGAGTAGTTCAGCTCAGCAGCGCGGGACAGCGGACCCTCGTGGCCCGCCTGGCCCTGAACCCCGGGGAGACGGTGCCGAGAAGCGCGCTCGTGGACGCGCTCTGGTCGGACGAAGCACCTGCGACCGCCACCAAGACCCTGCACAGTCTCCTCGCACGCCTGCGCGGCCAGATCCGCGACGCCGGGCTGGGCGAGCTGATCATGACCCGCGAACCCGGCTACGTGCTGAACACGCCCGTGGACTCCGTTGACGCGGCACGGTTCGAGTTGCTCGTCGCAGCGGCGCGGCACAGCGAACAACCGATCGAGTCCGCACGGATGTTGCGCGAGGCCCTCGCGTTGTGGACGGGCGACCCGCTCGCGGACTGCCGGCCCGGCGAGTGGACCCGGCACGAGTCCGCGCGCCTCACCGAGCTCCGGATGGACGCGACCGAGGACCTGATGGAGGCGTCCCTGGAGCTCGGCGAGCACGCCGCGGTGGCGCCGCTGGTGAACTCCCTGGTCGAGCAGCACCCGTTCCGCGAACGGCTGTGGGAACAGCTGATGATCGCGCTCTACCGGTGCGGGCGGCAGGCGGAGTCGCTGGCCGCGTTCCAGCGGGCTCGCGGCGTGCTGGTCGACGAGCTGGGCATCGAGCCGAGCACCCGGCTGCGCGATCTCGAACAGGCGGTGCTGAACGCCGATCCACGCCTTGACCTGCCCGAACGCGCCCCCGTGCTGGTGCGCGGCAACCTGCCGGCCGACCGGTCGAGCTTCGTGGACCGCCCGGAGACCGAGCACGTCGCTGACCTGATCAGGCAGCACCGGCTGGTCACGTTGATCGGCGTCGGCGGCGTGGGCAAGACGCGGCTCGCGGTGCACGTGGCGCGGAGCGAGCAGCCGCCGGACGGGGTGTGGCTGGTGGAGCTGGCGGCGTTGCGCGACCGGGCGCTGGTGCCGCACACGGTGGCCGAGGCGCTGGGTGTGGTCGACCAGACCGGGCGCGGGCAGCTGACCGTGCTCACCGAGTTCCTGGCCGGCCGGGAGGCGTTGCTGGTGCTGGACAACTGCGAGCACGTCGTCGACCACTGCGCGGTGCTGGTCGACACGCTGCTGCGGGTGGCGCCCCGGTTGCGGGTGATCGCGACTTCGAGGCGTGCGTTGCGGGTCTACGGCGAGCAGGTGATGTCTGTGGCGCCGTTGTCCGTCCCCTATCCGGCGGCGACGTTGTTCGCTCAACGCGCCGACGCGGCGGTGCCTGGCTCGTTCGTCATCACGGGGGCGAACGAGCAGGCAGTGTCGGATCTGTGCCGACGGCTGGACGGCATCCCGCTGGCGATCGAGATGGCGGCTCTCCGGGTGCGCGCGCTGAGCCCGGCACAGCTGCTGGAACGCCTGGACGACAGGTTCAAGGTGCTGACCAACGGCGGGCGGACCGCGTTGCCGCAGCACCAGACCCTGATCGCGACCATGGACTGGAGCTTCGACCTCTGCTCGCCGCGGGAGCAGCTGTTGTGGGCACGGGCCTCGGTCTTCGCCGGCAGCTTCGACCTCGCCGCGGCCGAGGCGGTGTGCTCGGACGACTCGCTGACCGCGGACTACATGTTCGACGCCGTCGACGGGCTGGTCGACAAGTCCGTGTTGCTGCGTGAGGAACACGCCGGCGTGGCGCGCTATCGGCTGTTGGAGACCATGCGCCAGTACGGGCAGACGCGGTTGCGTGCGAGCGATGAGGAACCACGGCTGCGACTACGGCATCGCGACTGGTACGCCGGTGTGGCCGAGCGGGGCGAACGGGCCTGGTTCACGCCACGGCAGGCCGCGACCGTCGGGGCGATGACGGCCGAGAGCGGCAACCTGCGAGCAGCGCTGGAGCACTCGCTGACCACGCCGGGCGAGGCCGACAAGGGACTGCGGCTGGCGGCGACGCTGTGGTTCTACTGGGTCGGCTGCGGGCGGTTCGCCGAGGGACGGCACTGGCTGAACTGGGCGTTGTCGCTGGACACCGAACCGTCACGGGCGCGCTGCAAGGCGTTGTGGGTCACCGGATACGTGGCGACGTTGCAGGGCAACACCGCCGCGGTGCCCGCGTTGCTGGCGGCCTGCCGCGCGGAAGCAGCGCTGCTGGACGACGAGGACGCCGACGTCTTCGCGACCTACGTGCAGGGTGCGGCGGCGGTGTTCGACGACGACCTGCCGTTGGGGGCGTCGTTGCTGGCCCAGGCGGACCGGCGGCACGCGGAGCTGGGGCACCTGGACAGCAACGTGATCATGGCGCGGGTGGCGTTGGCGATCACCGTGGCGTTCAGCGGCGAACTCGACCGTGCGGCGGAGATCTGCGCTGAGGCACGAGCCGTGTGTGAGGAGAACGGCGAGCTCTGGGCGCGCGCGTACGCGTTGTACGTCCTGGCTTTCGTGGCGATGGGACGTGGTGACGTCGTCGAGGCTCGTGAGCTGGCTACTTCTTCGTTGCGCATCAAGGAGAAGTTCGACGACCTGCTGGGCATCGCGGTGTCGGTGGAACTGCTGGCGTTGATCTCGGTGGTCACCGGGTCCGCCACGCACGCCGCGCTGCTGCTGGGCGGCGCGGACCGGGTGTGGCAGTCGGTCGGGCTGCCGTTGTTCGGTTCGGCGAACTTCGCGGCCTCACACGACCAGTGCGTGGCGTTGTGCCAGCAGACGCTCGGTGCCGACTACGCCGAACACTTCGCGCGTGGTGCGGCGATGACGGTGTCGCAGGTGGTCGCGGCGGCGCAGTCGTAGCGCAGTCTCCGTGCAACCGGGCGCGCGCAGGCTCTCGCGGATGAGGACCAGCGTGCGCACCCCAGACGCAGGAACCGTCGAAGAAGTGCTGAAGCTCGCGGCACGGGCACCGTCGTTCGGCCTCGTCCCGCCGTACCGATGGCGGAACGGCAACGAGTGCCTCGAGCTCGTGACGACTCGCACGGACCAGACGGCGTTGCTCGCATGTGGTGCCGTGCTGCACCACGTGCGGGTCGCGCTCTCGGCGATGGGCTGGGACTGCCACGTCCTGCGGACCACGGCCGCGGACGGCCTGGTCGCGTCCGTGCACCCGCGCTGGGAGCTGGACGCGTTCTCGTGCGAGGTGGCCTCCGCCGCGGCGATCTCGCTGCGCCGGGAAGACCCACGGCCGTTCCTCGCCGACGAGGTGCCGGACTCCGCACTGACGTGGATGCTGCACGCGGCCAACGCCGAGAACTGCGACCTGGAACTGGTGGCGCGGCGCAAAGGGGTGCTGATCCGGCTGACCGGGCACGACTGGCTGAGCCTGGGCGAGGCCGTGAGCGCCGTGCTGCTGGCATCGACCGCGTGGGGCCTGGCATCGCAGGCGTTGCTGCACGAGGGCGAGGTGCTCGTGCGCGTCGGCTGGCAGTCGCCCAATGCCGAACCGTTGCCTCAGTCGGCCCGCTAGGTCTTCCCTTTGCGTGGACCATGGGTGCGTGGACCGGGACCGCACGCTCGCGCACCTGAGCGACGACGACTGGCTGAGACCTGACTCGTCGTCGACCCAGCTCTACCGGGACCTGTGCGCGCTGCGCGACCTGCCGGTGGGCCAGCTGACGCCGACTTCGCTGCACCTGCTGGTGACGCATCAGGTGGGGCTGGACGTGACCGCGCTGCTGGCGCTGGAACACGTCGAATGCGACCCGCTGCGGTCCTTCGCGCTCTACCCAGGCGACCTGCTGGCCGCTCTACTGAGAGTAGATCACTCCTTCTGGTCCGATCACCCAGAGTTGCTGTCCAGAATGTCCACTTTGCTCGATCGACTGCGCACGTTGCCCGACGGCGACTGGCGCCTGCTGGTGTCCGCCGCCGAGCAATTTCCCGGTTAGGCGTGCGTTAGGCGAGTCTTTGCCGCGTGCTGAGTTCCTAGTCGCATGGCTAAGACTCTCGCGGCGGCCGGCCTCACGCTGGCCTCTCTCGCCGCCACCGCTGTGCTCTTCTCCCCCGTCGCGTCCGCCGAGACCTGCAAGGCCTCCTACTACTCCGGTGGCGGCACGACTGCCAGCGGCGAGCGCTTCGACCCCAACAAGCTCACCGCCGCGCACAAGACCCTGCCGTTCGGCACGAAGGTCAAGGTGAAGAACCGCTCCAACGGCAAGACGGTCACCGTGCGGATCAACGACCGTGGCCCGTTCATCACCGGCCGCTGCATCGACCTGACCCCTCGCGGCTTCAAGGCAATCGCCCCGCTGTCACAGGGAGTAGTCGGCGTCACCGTCACCAAGGTCTGATCGAAGCGAAAACTTTCGTTTCGCTTGACCCATTCGAGTGAACGGGATAAGCAAACCGAATGTTGGCGGCGATGAGTGGGCCGGGTCGGCTCGCAACGGGGGCGCTCCTGGGCGCCGTCGTCGCCGCGTTTTACGTGCTCGCGCCGCATGTCGGATCGCTCGCGTCGGGTGATCCGACAGGCCCGGGAACCGACAAACCGGCCCGTGTTTCGCTCATCAACACGCCTTCGGTGCTCCCCACGCAGTCCGAGACACCATCACAGACAGTGTCGTCGTCGCCCTCATCGTCCGCGCCGTCTTCTTCTTCTAAGACAACGACTACGACAACGACCACAACGACCGCGGTCACCACGACGACCACGACGAAGCCGCCGGCTCAGACCACGACGCCCAAGCCGCCGCCGGTCACGACGACCACGACGACGCGGCCGTGCGGACTCATCTTCTGCTGATGCGCGATCAGGCCTTCAGGCCGCTGACCGCGGCGCGAGGCGGACCACCAGTTCCGGGTCGAGGGCGTGTGGGAGCCGTTCAAGCACGGGAATCGTCGGGACCGTGCCACCCGCCTCGAACCGAGCCACCGCCCGCTGGGTCATCCCGGATGCTTCAGCGAGCTGCGATTGGCTCAAGCCGCGTTCTTTCCGGATCTCGCTCGTCCACGGTGTGGAGCTGATCAATACACCGCGCAAGTGCACGGCGCGCACGAACCACCTCTTGGCTTTCGCGCATGCGCGTCTTGCGGAACACCGTCAGCAGCACGATTCTCCGCCCGCTGGCGATCCAGTAGGTGATGCGCATCGCGTTGCCATCCAGGTGGAACCGCAACTCTCTCAGCTTGCCGTCCAACTGGCGCATGTACGGCTCGCCCAGGTGCACGCCTTCCCGCCCCAACAGATCGACGTAGAAGGCAGCGGTCGCGAACAGCCTTGACAGATCAGGCCTTCAGGCCGACCGGGCACGACACCCCGGTGCCACCCAGACCGCAGTAGCCATAAGGGTTCTTGGCCTCGGACAGGTACTGCTGGTGGTAGTCCTCCGCGTAGTAGAACTCCCCCAGCGGCTCAACGGCCGTGGTGATCGCACCAAGCCCCGACGCGTCCAAAGCCGCCTGATAGACGGCCAAGGAGGCCTCAGCCGTCACCCGCTGCCCCTCGTCGGCGACCAGCACCAAGGACCGGTACTGGGTCCCGATGTCCGCTCCCTGCCGCATCCCCTGCGTCGGGTCGTGCCCCTCCCAGAACACCCGCAGCAGTTCCTGGAACGGCAGCACGGCCGGGTCGAACGCGACCAGGACGACCTCGGCGTGCCCGGTTCGTCCCGAGCAGACTTCCTCGTAGGTCGGGTTGGGCGTGGAGCCGCCCGCGTAGCCCACGGCGGTGGTCCAGACGCCGCGCGTTTGCCAGAAAAGTCGTTCGGCGCCCCAGAAACAACCCATGCCGAAGACAGCGGTCCGATGACCGGACGGGAACGGCGGTTGCAGGCCGCGGTCCGGGAACACCGCGTGGGACGAGGAGACCTGCAACGGTTCCGCGCGGCCCGGCAGCGCGTCCTCGGTGGCCACTACCTGCGGTTTGTTCCGCCCGAACCACGACATGCGGCCAATATAACGGTGCGGTGCGCCACAACCAGGTCACGACTTGTGAGGCCCGCACGAAGGCATAAGTGGGCACGGGCACAATGTCCGAGTCTCATGTTCGCGCGGAAGGGGGTGCCAGGGGTGACCTGGCAAGACGAGCTGCAGAAGCTCGACAACGAACTCGCCTCTGGTCGGATCTCGGCTGACGACTACCGACGCCGCCGGGACGAGGTCCTCTCCGGGTCGGCTGGCGGTGGGCCTGCCCAGAATCCACAGAGCGGGCCATTCGCTCCTCCGTTCAAGTGGGAGGCGCAGCCGCCCAGCACGCAGCAGCCCGGTACCTCGGATCGGACCCAGGTCGTCAACGTTCAGGGACAGGGGCCGCAGCAGAACCCGCAGACCCAGAACCCGAACCCGGACGCCACCCAGGTGGTGCCCGGTGGCCAGCGCGGTGGCGGCGACGCCGACCGCACGCAGTTCGTGGCGCCGGTGCAGCCCGGGCCCGGCGGGTGGGGTCAGCCCCAGCAGCAGCAACAGCAGGCGCCGCCTCCGTGGGTCGGCGGTGACTTCGACCAGATCAACCAGCCCTCACCGGGCTGGAGCCACGGGCCGGAGGTCTTCGACGACTCCAGCGGTGGTGGCAAGGGCAAGGTCTTCGCGATCATCGGCGTCGTGCTGGTGCTGGCGCTGATCGGTGGCGGCATCTGGTGGTTCACCGCGGGCAGTAAGTCCGGCGGCGGCACCACGGCGAGCAGCAACACGCCTCCGCCGTCGACCACGTCGTCGAGCGCCGGGCCGAAGCTGCCGCTCAACGGGCTGGCCGGCAAGGTCGACGCTGCCAACACCGGTCCGGTGACCGTGGAGAAGGCGTCGAAGGAGAAGTCGCAGTTCAGCCCGGACGAGGCCGCTCTCATGACCACGTGCGGTGCTGAGGCGGGCATGTCCCAGGTGCTCTTCGCCGACGACTGGTTCACCCAGGTCCACATCTTCACCTGCACCGACGGCGCGGCGGCCAAGACCGCGGCCGACGCGCTTTCCGAGGTGCAGAAGGGCTACGGCTTCGCCGCGTCCACCGGGCCGAAGCAGCTGCCCGCGATGGTGTCGGAGAAGGCGACCGACGTGCCGGACGCGCCGTTCGACTCGCGCATCTTCTACGTCTCCGACAAGTCCCTCGTGCGGGTCGAGGTCCGCGGCAAGACCAAGGCCGCGATGGACACCGGCGCGGACAAGGTCGTCGCCGCGATCGACAAGAACTACCCCGCCAAGTGAGCGGTGCTGGCGTGCCACTGCCACGCGGTGGCGAGGATCTCGGGCAGACCGAACCTGGCACGCCAGCCCAGCACGTCGAAGGCTCGGGCCGGATCCGCCCACACCACGGGCGGGTCTCCCGGCCTCCGCTCGCCGAACGTCACCGGCAACGGCCGTCCTGCGACCTGTTCCAGACCCTTCACGACCTGCAGCACCGAGTACCCCGTGCCGGTGCCCAGGTTCAAGGCAGACGAAGAACCGCCGGCCTGCAGATGCCCCAGCGCCAGGACGTGCGCCTCGGCCAGGTCCACCACGTGCGTGTAGTCGCGAACCGCGGTGCCGTCCTCGGTCGGGTAGTCGCTGCCGAACAACGTCACCGGTGGTCGCGCTCCCAAAGCAGCCTTCGCCAGCAGTGGCACCAGGTTGTGCGTCGGGCCCCAGTCCTCGCCGATGCTGCCGTCGAGCGCCGCTCCGGCCGCGTTGAAGTAGCGCAACGACATCCAGCGCAGGCCGTGCGCGTTCCCGTACGCCTCGATCATCCGTTCGCCCACGAGCTTGCTGTGGCCGTACGGGCTGATGGGCTGCAACGGGCTGTCCTCGGTGATCGGCAGCGTTTCCGCGGCGCCGTAGACCGAGCAGGACGACGAGAAGACCAGATCACGCACACCGGTGCCGACGAGGGCGTTCAGCACGGACAACGTGCCGGTGGCGTTGTTGTGGAAGTAAAGACCGGGGTCCTTCATGGACTCGCCGGGGTTCTTCAGACCCGCCAGATGGATGCAGGCCGTCACACCGTGGTCGCGAATGACCTGTTCCAGCTTCGCGGTCTCGGTGACGTCGATAGTGTGTACCGGGGTGCCAGGAGGTACGGCTTCCGGTGAGCCGGTGCGCATGTTGTCAACGACGACCACGCCGCGTCCGGCGTCGGTCAACGCGTGCACGACGTGCGAGCCGACGTAACCCGCACCGCCGGTAACCAGGATCGTCACCGCTTGTCCTCCGTTCGACGGCGACAGGCTATGCCAGACCCACGAGGGGATTGATGTCGACCATGACTCGCCAGGTCGTGTACGTAGTCCCGGACGTCACGGAGCCGTCCGGCGGCGTGCGCGCCATGTACCGGCACGCGGAACTCGCTGAGCGCACCGGCTTCGACGCCAAGGTGTGGCACTTCGCCGAGGGGTTCCAGGTCGGGTGGTTCACCTCGACCGCGAAGGTCATCAGCGGTGAGACCTGTGAGCTCGGCCCCGACGACGTGCTGGTCGTCCCCGAGGTCATGGTGCTGGACGGGTTCGACCCGGCGCCGGGCGTGCGCAAGGTCGTCTACAACCAGAACCACTACTACACCTACGACAACTTCACGGGGACCGACTACCCGGCGTGGAAGCCCGCGCCGCAGGTGTGGGCGGGCTCCGAGGTCAGCGTGAAGGTGCTGAGCGCACTGCACCCCAAGCTCAAGGTCCAGCTGGTGCCGTACGTGATCGACACCGAGCTGTACCGCTTCGCAGAGGAGCGCAAGCGCAAGATCGTGCTGCTCCCCCGCAAGCGCCCGCGTGAGGCCGCCGTGCTGACCACGCTCTTCCGCAACGACAAGCGGTTCGCGGGTGTCGAGGTCGTGTCGCTCGACGACGTGACCGAGCAGAAGATCGCCGACGAGCTCGCGGACGCGTCCGTGTTCATCGGGCTCGGCCGCGACGAGGGCTTCGGGCTGCCCGTCGCCGAGGCGCTCTCCGCCGGCTGCGTCGTCATCGGCTACCCGGCGGGCGGTGGCGCCGAGCTGTTCAAGGCTCCCGGCACGCACGCGGTCGAGGACGCCGACGTGCTGACGATCGTCGAGAAGGCCGCCGCGGTGTTCGCGCAGGAGCCGTCGATCGAGGAACGCCGGACCTACCGCGCGTGGGTCCAGGAGCACTACTCCGAGGAATCGCTGGTCAAGCACCTGCAGGCCGCGGTCACCGCCGCCACCAGGACCAAGACGAAGGGCGGCACCGCTCGCCACCCGTTGTCCCAGGTCGTCACCCCGGAGGCGGACCCGGCCACCGACCAGCTGGAACGCAGCCTCCAGTTCGCCGACGAGCAGAAGGCCGCCCGTGAGCGCGCCGAGTCGGTCGCGACCGGCCTCGAGGACGCGCTGGGCAAGGCGCTGGCCGAGCTCGAGGAGTCCCGCCGCCGCGAATACGTGGTGGCGCAGGAACTGCACGACCTCAAGAACGAGTACGCCGAGCTGGCCAAGGCCGCCGAACGCCTCACCGCGCTCGACGAGGCCACCACGCTGCTCGCCGAGTACGCCCGCGACAACGACCGCCTCAACCGCAGGCTGGACGAGGAGATCCGCGAGCACCAGCACTGGCGCACCACGCTGCAGGACAAGATCGCCGACCTCGAGCGCTCCACGTCGTGGCGCGTCACGGCACCTCTGCGCAAGGCCACCGGCGTGATCAAGGGCGGCCGCAATGCCTGACCAGCGGCCTGATCTGCGTCTGCGCGTCGTCCAGTCGCGGTTCCAGAACGCGTTCTTCCACGAGCTGGCGGAGGCGATCGTCGACGAGGCGAACCGGCTCGGCGTGCCGGCCGACGTCGTGACGTCCGTCGTGGACACCGAACCCGACGACGTCTTCGTCCTGCTGCCCACGCACGAGTACGCGGTGCTGGAGGGCGGGCAGTTCCTCGAGGACCCGCGGCTGGCCAAGCGCTGCATCGGGATCACGGCCGAGCAGCCGTCGTCGTCGCACTTCGACACGAACGTCTACTACGGACACAAGCTCGGCGCGGTGTTCGACTTCAGCACGCTGTCGGTCAAGCGCTACCAGGCGCAGGGCATCTCCGCGGAGCACCTGCAGTTCGGCTGGACGCCGTCGTGGGACAAGTTCGACCCGGACGCCGACGAGCACGAGCTGGACATCCTGTTCCTGGGCTGCGCGACGCCACGTCGTGAGCACGCTCTCTCGAAGATCGGCCGGCAGCTGTGGTCACGCCGCAGCCGCCTGATCCTGTCCGACAACGCGGCGCCGAACATCGGCGACCACGCGGCGTTCGTGACGGGTGAGCGCAAGCGGGAGTTGCTGGCGGGCACCAAGGTTCTCGTCAACATCCACCAGGCGGACGAGCCGTACTTCGAGTGGCTGCGCGCCGCCGAAGCCGCGCACTGCGGTGCGGTGATGCTGTCCGAGACTTCGCTGCACACCGAGCCGTTCCAGCACAACAAGCACCTGGTGTTCTCCGCGCTGTCCACGATGCCGCACGCGCTGGCCTCGTTGCTGGAGGACCCGGCCCGGCTGAAGACGTTGCGCCGCAACGCCTACGCGCTGATCAAGGAGAACCCGTTCTCCGTCGGCGTCGAGAAGCTCGTGTCGGTGGCCCAGGACCTGCGCAAGACGCACGACGGCCACCAGCTGAAGCTCGGCCCGAGCCGCACGCAGCCGTTCCGGCAGAAGATCACGCCGTCCTGGGAACGCCAGCCGGAGAGCATCGACGCGGTGCGCCAGGCGATCCGCGAGATGCGGCTCGACATCATCGACCTGCGCCGGCGCGTCTCGACCGACCCGGCGATCGACCCGACGCCGGTGGTCGACCACCGCACGCCGGCATGGGACCGCAGTACGCCGCGCGTCTCGGTGATCATGGCTCTGTACAACCACGAGCCGTACGTCGTCGAAGCGCTGGAGTCCGCCGCGTCCGGCTCGTACAACGACCTCGAGATCATCGTCGTCGACGACTGCTCCAACGACGGTTCGAACGAGACCGTGCGCAAGTGGATGGACCGCAGCCCGCACGTCCCGATGACGCTGGTGCGGCACCCGGTCAACCGCGGTCTGCCGCGCTCGCGCAACGAGGCGTTCCGGCACGCGCGCGGCGAGCTGGTGTTCGTGCTCGACTCGGACAACGCGATCGTGCCGACCGGCCTGGAACGGCTGGTGGCCGCCATGGACGCCGAACCGGACGCGTCGTTCGCGTACGGCGTGCTGCAGCGGTTCGACTCGACCGGTCCCGTCGGCCTGATGGGCGTGTGGCCGTGGGAGCCGTGGCGGCTGCGCTACGGCAACTACATCGACGCGATGGCGTTGATCAAGCACGAGGCGTTGAAGAAGCTCGAGGGCTACACGCTGGACCGCCGCCTGCACGGGTGGGAGGACTACGAGCTGTGGTGCCGGGTCGCGGAAAGCGGCGGGCACGCGGCGCACGTGCAGACGATCGTCGGCCGCTACCGGCAGTCGGCGACCTCGATGCTCAGCCTCACGAACATCTCCCAGGACGCGGGCTTCGACGCCGTCCGGGAGAGCTGCCCGCGCCTGATGTCCGGTGCGCTCGAACTGCAGGTCGACGCCCTCGGTGATTGGCTGTCGTCCATCCGCGGCGAGCGCGAGGCGCGTGACGTGTGGCTCAGCAACTGGGAGGCGCAAAACGCCTAGCCATAGGCGTTTCGTAGCCTAGGTTTCACTCGTTCGTGTCTTTGGTCCTGGGGGAGGGGTTGGTTCACGCCATGCGTGCAGTGGTCACCGGCGGTGCGGGATTCATCGGATCGCACCTGGTAGACGCGGTGCTCGACCGCGGCTGGTCGGTCGTGGTCGTGGACGACTTCTCCTCCGGGCTCGAGGAAAACGTCACGAGGTACGCGGACGAGCCGCGCTTCGAGTTCGTCGAGGCGGACATCTGCGGTGACTGGACCGTCGAGGGTCCCGTCGACCTCGTGCTGAACTTCGCCTCCCCCGCGTCGCCGCCGAAGTTCCTGGAGCGTCCGCTGGAGACGCTGGAGGTCGGCTCGACGGGCATGAAGAAGGTCGCCGAGATGGCGATGGCGAAGGGCGCGCGCCTGATCCAGGCGTCGACCAGCGAGGTCTACGGCGAGCCGCAGGTACACCCGCAGCCCGAGGAGTACTGGGGCAACGTCAACCCCATCGGCCCGCGCAGCGTGTACGACGAGTCCAAGCGGTACGCGGAGGCCATGCTCGGCGCCTACCACCGCATGGGCCTGCTCGACGTCGGCATCGTGCGCATCTTCAACACCTACGGCCCGCGCCTGCACGCCACGGACGGCCGGGTGGTGTCGAACTTCGTGCACCAGGCGTTGAGCGGCAAGCCGTTGAGCGTCTACGGCACGGGCAAGCAGACCCGCAGCTTCTGCTACGTCGGCGACCTGGTCCGCGGCATCCTCGCGCTGGCGGACCTCAAGGGCGAGCTCGGCCCGGTGAACCTCGGCAACCCGCAGGAGATCACCGTCCTGCAGCTGGCGCAGATCGTCGGCGAACTGACCGGGGTGTCGGTGAGCCTGGAGTACTCGGACCTGCCGACCGACGACCCGACGCAGCGCAAGCCGGACATCACCCGCGCGCAGTCGTTGCTGGGCTGGGAGCCCGAGGTCGACCTGCGCGAGGGTCTCGTGAAGACGATCGAGTGGTACTCGGCGCACGCCCTGGTGCGTTAGCGGCCGACTCCGTGTGACGTGAGGCCGGCGCGGGTCAGGATGTCGACGTCGAGCAGGTTGCGGGTGTCCACCACGACCTGCCCGGTCATCGTCCCGGCGAGCGCCGCCCAGTCCAGCGACCGGAACTGAGGCCACTCGGTCAGCACGACCAGTGCGTTCGCGTCCTTCGCGGCCTGCTGCACGTCGTCGACGACCGTGACGTCGTCCGTGACGCCCTCGACGGCCTCCGTGATGGCGGGGTCGTACGCGATGAGCTCGGCGCCTTCGTTCTTGAGCATCTTGGCGATCTTCAGCGCCGGGGAGTCGCGGAGGTCGTTGGTGCCCGCCTTGAACGCGAGGCCCAGCAACCCGAGCTTCTTGCCGTTGAGGTCTCCGCCCACCGCGTCCGCGATCTTGCGGATGATCAGCCGGCTCTGCTTCTCGTTGGTGTTGATCGTGGCGCTGAGCAGCTCGAACTCGTGACCGGCCGCTTCGGCGATCTGGAGCAGCGCGTGCGTGTCCTTGGGCAGGCACGACCCGCCCCAGCCCGGACCCGGCTGCAGAAACGACTGCCCGATGCGCTGGTCGAAGCCCATGCCCTCGGTGACGTTGGCGATGTCCGCGCCGAGCCGCTCGCACAGCTCGGCCATGGCGTTGACGTAGCTGAGCTTCATCGCGAGGAAGCAGTTCGCGCTGTACTTCACCAGCTCGGCGCTGGCGGCGTCCATGAGGACCGTGGGCGCACCGAGGCGGGCGTAGAGGGCTGAGACGCGTTCGGCGGCGTTCTGAGCGTCAGAGCCGACGACGATCCGGTCTGGGTGCATGAAGTCCTTGACCGCGCTGCCCTCGCGCAGGAACTCCGGGTTGCTGGCGACGAACACGTCGTCGCGCCCGAGCAGTTCGAGGACGCGGGCCGCGGTGCCGACCGGAACCGTGGACTTGTTGACGACGACGGTCCCCGGCGCGAGCAGGTCCTTCATCTCGGCGACCGCGGCTTCGACGGCCCTGAGGTCGGCCGCGCCGCCCTCGCCCATCGGCGTCGGCACGCAGAGGAAGACGACCTCGGCGTCCTCGACGGCGTTGCGCACGCCGACCACGAACTCCAGGCGCCCGGCGGCGATGCCCTCCTGGACGAGTTCGGTGAGCCCCGGCTCGAAGATCTGGACTTCGGCCTTCCTGAGCTGCTCGACCTTCTTCTCGTCGATGTCCGCGCAGACGACGTGATGCCCCAGCGATGCGAGGCAGGCAGCTGAGGTGAGCCCGACGTACCCGGCCCCGACGACCGCAACCCGGCGAACGAACATCCCCAAACCGCCCTTGATCAGCGCGAACAGATGAGCGCCGATCGTCGCACAGGAGCCGGTGCCGCCGGGGTGGATTGACGTGGCCGTGAGATCTCTCGCAGCGACTCTGTTAAGAACGCGAGTCGGTGCGACTTGCAACCGACGCGGAGTGCTAGACGTCTACTACGGGTGTAGGTCACCACTCGGAGGCGACACATGTGGATCACAGTGACATTAGTCACATTGGGCGGTTTGGCGTTCTTGACGCGAACCGTAATGGCCCTCCTGGCCGTTTCCTCCAACAAGGACGTCCGTGATTACCCTAAGCCACAGACGTCCACCAATTGAGATACTCGTTCGGAGTACGTCTTACGGACGAACGTTGACTTACCGTACGATCCTTTCGGGTCGTATGACTGATCAGTCACCCGAAGGGGACCTCACAGGGGTAGGTGCGCCATGGACCACGCACTGAGCAAGGTCATCGAGCTGCGCGAGAACGGCTTCCAGTTCCTCCACCTGAGGGACGACGCCGGCCAGCTCGACCGCATCATGGCGTTCAAGCAGCGCAGAGGGTTCATCGACTCGATCCTGTTCTGGTCGGAGACAGAGGCGCGCGCAGGACGTCTGCCTGCGGTCCGCGACTCCGCCCGCCCGGCCCAGGCCGTGTGGATCTACGAGGGGCCGCTGGTCGAGGCTGTGGACAGGTTGTTGGACCTGCCAGAGCCCGGTGCTCGCAACGCGCCCATGTTGATGAAGGCGACCGCGTCCGATTTGGCGGTTGTCACGACGCTGCCGTTCAAGCTGAAGCTTCCGCCTGGGGCGATCGCGTAGGTTTTGTCGGTTCTTTTCGGAGTCGCCGCGCTTTGTGGCGACTTTGAACCATGCCCGAACGGGCAACCGGAATGACCGTTTGTGCGGGTCTGCCATGTTCAATACGACCTGAATGGTGACCTTCGGTAGCAAGGCGTCCTTGATGACGACTGTCATGCCAACGGATGAAGAAGTTCCCTCTCCTGAGTTACGCAGCTTGATGTAGAGGGTCCGAACACGAAACGTTCGCGCCCATGAACCTCAGGAAGACCGTCACCGGGGCCGCTGTTGCCCTCGGCAGCGCCACCGTCATGCTCGGCCTGGGTGGTATCGCGCACGCTGACACCGCGGACGCCACTGCTCACACGCAGCCCGACATCGGCGGGCAGCTGGGCGAAATCGCGACCGCCGGCGACCTCGCGAAGGTCGACACCTCGGACGTGGCCGGCAAGATCCAGGCCGTCAACGCGCAGGACGCGGACGTCACCGCGCTCGTCGAGAACGTCGACGCCGGCGGCAACGGCGTTCCCGCCGCCACGCTGCTCGGCCTCAACGAGCCGACTGCACCGTGGAATGGTTTCGCGCACGTCGACATCTGATCCAACCAGTACTTCCTGGCCGGGGCGGCGCCCGATTCCCTCCCCCTCGAATCGGGCGCCGTTCCACTTATTCACGGAGCGAAACGCCTTGAGCATCAAGAAGATCGTCGCGTCCGCTGGTATTGCCGCCGGTGCGATCGCCGCACTGGCCGGCACCGCGCAGGCCGCGCCGTTGCCCGCGCCGCAGTTGCCGGACGTCGACCCGATCAGCAAGGTCAGCGACCTCGGTGAAAGTGCGGGCATCAGCACGCTGCACAACTTCGGTGGCGCCAACGTGGAAATGATCCACGACGGCACCGAGGTCATCGGCGGCTAACGCCCTACCGCGTAACCCTGCGCGCCGCGTGGATTGGCACCGGCGCGCAGGAGTCCGTCCGTCGCATCCCTCGCGACGGCGGACATCCGGCCCAAGGTCCACTCGCCGGCGTCGACCACCTGGTGCCCGCGCGAACGCAGGTCATCAAGAACGGCCCTTCCCACACGTGACTCGATGACGAGTTCGCCGGGTGTCCAGGCCCGCGGGTAGAACGAGCTGGGGAACGCGTTCGAGTGCCACATCGGCGAGTCGATCGCTTCCTGCAGGTTCAGCCCTGCCTGGTGCGCCAGCCAGAAGCCGAGCTGCCACTGGTCCTGCTGGTCACCGCCGGGCGTGCCGAACGCCAGCGCCGCCTGCCCGTCCCGCAGCGCCATCGACGGCGACAGCGTGATCCGCGGGCGCTTGCCGGGAGCCAGTGAGTTCGGCAAACCCTTGTCCAGCCAGAACATCTGGGCGCGGCTGCCCAGGCAGAAGCCGAGTGACGGGATCGTCGGCGACGACTGCAGCCAGCCGCCGGACGGGGTCGCCGAGACCATGTTGCCCCAGCGGTCCACCACGTCCACGTGCACGGTGTCGCCGCGCGTCACGCCGGAGCGGGCCACGGTCGGTTCGCCGATCGCACCGGTCGGGTCGGTCACCAGCGCCGAGGGACCGCCGACGATGTGCTTGGGCAGCAACGGTTCCCGGCCGTCAGGTGAGCCGGGACGCAGCTCGAACGAAGCCTCAGTGCCGATCAACGCCCGGCGTTCAGAGGCGTACGAGCGAGACAGCAGGGTCTCGAGCGGGACGTCGTCGACATCGCCGTACCAGGCCTCGCGATCGGCGAACGCGAGCTTCGCGGCCTCGACGGCGAGGTGGATGGTCTCCGCGGTGGGCTTGCCGTCCACGTAGGACAGGTCGTAGCCCTCCAGCAACCGGAGCTGTTGCGCCAGAACGGGTCCCTGCGTCCACGCACCGGCCTTGACCAGCGACCACTCGTCGAAGTCGACCACCAGCGCGTCCTCGTACGACGCCTCCCACGACGCCATGTCGGCACCGGTCAGCACACCGGAGTGGTCACGGCCGGAGTCGTCACGGAACTCCGAACGGCAGAACTCGTCGATCTGCGCGGCGACGAACCCCTGCGACCAGGCCCGGCGCGCGGCCTCGATCTGCGCCTCACGATCCGAACCGGCGGCCTCGGCGGCGGCCAGCAGCCACTCCCAGGTGTCGGCGAGCTTCGGGTTGCGGAAACGGCCGCCGCGCACCGGCAGCGACCCGCCGGGCATCCACTGCGCGGCGGAGGTCTGCCAGTGATCGCGGAACAGGTCGGAGACCATCTCGATGGTGTCGACGACACGCGAAATCAGCGGGAAGCCGTCACGGGCGTAGCCGATCGCCTTGTCCAACACGTCGCGCAACGACTTGGTGCCGTGGTCACGCAGAAGAGTGAGCCAGCCGTCCCACGCACCCGGCACCGTCGCGGCCAGCAGCCCGCTGCCCGGCACCAGCTCGAGGCCCAGCCCGGTGTAGTGCTCGATCGACGCACTGGCCGGCGCCACACCCTGACCGGAGAGCACGCGCGGCGCGGATCCGGCCGCCGCGAAGATGATCGGAACCTCGCCGCCGGGGCCGTTGAGGTGCGGTTCCACCACCTGCAACACGAATCCGGCGGTCACTGCGGCGTCGAAGGCGTTACCGCCGTCCTCCAGCACTGCCATGGCCGCCGAGGAGGCCAGCCAGTGGGTCGATGCGACCATGCCGAAGGTGCCGACGAGTTCGGGGCGCGTGGTGAACACCCCATAAAGGTATGCGACGCTAACTAAATTGCGTGACTCCGAGTGACGCACGCCCCACGCCCAAATGGAGCAGTGCACAGCGGGCGAGCGCGAACTGGGCAGCATCGCCCGGTTGGCCGCCAGGAGAACGCCGTACAACTTTCGTTGTAGCTGACCGTGACAGATCTCCTACTAGAGGTCTACCGCCGCGGAGGATGTTTCGAACACCGTCGAACGGCACAGTTCTCAGCATGGGAATTCTGACGATCGCGACGATCTTCATCGGCCTCGCGCTGCTGGCAGCGGTGCCTCTGGTGGCGCTGCTGCACTGGACCGACCGTTGATGGTCAGGTAACGAGCGTTAACCTCCTCGCGAGCAGTTCTTCTCGAGGAGGATGAAGGCATGGAGATCTCGGGTACCGCGGCCATCGTCACGGGTGGCGCGTCCGGTCTCGGCGGCGCGACCGCACGTGCGCTGGCGGCGCGTGGAGCGCAGGTGTTCGCGCTCGACCTGCCCGGCGCCATCGAGAAGGCCGACGTGATCGAGAACGTCACCTACCTGGCCGCCGACGTGACCTCTGGCGAGCAGGTCGCCGCCGCCGTGGACACCGCCGCCGGGTCCGGCGACCCGCTGCGCATCACGGTCAACTGCGCGGGCATCGGCCCGTCGACCAGGACCGTCGGCAAGACCGGCCCGCACGACCTCGACCTGTACCGCAAGGTCATCGAGATCAACCTGATCGGCACGTTCAACGTGCTGCGCCTGGCCGCCGCCGCGATGGGCAAGACCGAGGAGCTCGAGCACGGCGCCCGCGGCGTCATCATCAACACCGCCTCGATCGCCGCGTTCGACGGCCAGATCGGCCAGGTCGCCTACGCCTCGTCCAAGGGCGGCGTCGTCGGCATGACCCTCCCGGCCGCCCGCGACCTGAGCAACGTGGGCATCCGCGTGCTGACCATCGCGCCCGGCATCGTCGACACCCCGATGCTCGCCACGGTCTCCGACGAGTTCCGCGCGGGCCTCGCCGCCGGCATCCCGTTCCCGAAGCGCCTGGCCCAGCCGACCGAGTACGCGCAGCTGGCGCTCTCGATCATCGAGCACGACTACCTGAACGGCGAGGTCATCCGCATGGATGGCGCGCTGCGGATGGCCCCTCGCTAGAGATCTCCCGCATAAGGCAGACGTGACATGGCGTCCGAGGTCATCCACTCGCGCAGGCGATGGGTGGCCCGGACGTCGTCTTCGTTGTACTCGAGCAGCCGCTGCCGCTGGGCGACGTCCAGCTCATCGCCGTTCAGCCCGACCGCGGACCGGTACCAGCGCATGGAGTTCTCGCCACCGGCCTCGGGATCCCGCCACGAGAAGCCCGCGACCGGCGCGATGATCTTCAGGCCCTTGCCGTGGGCGCACAGGAACTGCTCGCGGACGATGCCGAACAGGTCCACCCACGAGTCCGAGCCGATGAACTCCTTGATCTGCGCCACCGTCGGGATGCCGGGCTTGCCGGCGAACCGTTCCGCCGACGCCAGCAGCCAGCGGTTCTCGGCCAGCTCGTTGTAGCAGTAGGCGCGGAACGACAGGCCGCGTGCCTTGGCGCGCAGCCGGATCCCGGTCAGCCAGTTCCAGAACTCGGCGAACGAGCGGGCCTCGTCGTCGCACGGCAGCGCGTCCCAGGTGACGAACGCGCGGTAGCCGTGTTCCTCGTCGATGTCCTTTCCGGACAGCAGGCAGCCCCACATGTACGCGCCGAGATCGCCGAAGCTCTCCATGTCGACGTCGACCTCGACGTCCGCGCGCGGCACGCTCATCTCCGGCACGCGGCGCACCAGGGACAGATCCCGCAGCCAGGCGCGGGCGAGCACCACGGCGTCGCCGAACGGCATGCCCACCAGCTGGATCGGGCCTTCGCCGGAGGGGTCGAACTCGGCCAGCTTGTCCACAGTGGACAGGCCGATCTTGCGCAGCGCCGCCGCGTCCTCGCCGCGCACGACGAGGCTGACGTCCCGGCCCTGCTTGAGATCGTTGTCGCACGTCGGCCACCACGGGCAGGTTTTGCAGTCGACGATCCGCGACGGGCGGGCGAGCGCGTCCTTCTGGTTCGCGGCGGCCAGGGCCACCGACAACCGATCGCTGAACCGGGCGTCGTACTCCGCCAGCGCGTTGCGGCCGCCGGGCCACGTCGGCGCCTCCAGGTCGTGCCACAGCACGACATCCGCGTCCATGCCGATCACACCACCGGTCGCGCGGCCGTTCCGGGCGTATCCGGCGGCCTGCAGCTGCCGTTGCGCGTGCGCCAGCCTGAGCTGATCACGTGGCTGTGGGCGGACCTTGCGGTGCGGGTCCGTGCGGCTGCCGTCGGGCAACGGCATCGTCAACGGACTGGTGCGCGCGCCCTGGCCGGGATCGGTGATCTTGTGCCGGACCACGAGCACCGGCACGTAGCCGGTGGAGTCCTTGACCAGCAGGTCGATGCCGCCGCGGCGGCCACCTCGCGGATCACGCGGCAGTGCGGCGCCCCAGATGTACTGCGCGCCCATCTCCATCGCGGCGAGCGTCACGCGTTCCCGGTCCGCACTGCGCACGTCCGGTCCGCTCGGCACCTCGAAGAGATTGGAGCCGACGATTCTTCCGAGCGCGTCCGCCACCGCACGACGGTGGTTCGTCGCGTCCGCTTTCCGTTGTTCCGAAGCCGGATCCGGTGACGCCTTGGGAGCGTCGCGCATCTCCGGATCGTTTTCGAGGTGCACCCGCCGCCGACAACGAGTGACCACGCCGGCGTCTAGCTGCACCTGGGAAGTCACAGATGCAGCGTATGTCGCGCGTCGGGGAGATGTGTCGGCAACCTGGGCAGTAAGTTTCTCCTGACGGAGGAGGTGTACCCGAATGGCGCGCAAAGCGAAGGCCGGCTTCACGCCCAGCAGGGCGAAGAACCTGGTCGGTGTCGCGAAGGTGGTGGCGCCCGCGCTCATTCCGGTGCTGGCCCCGGTGATCGCTCGCGGAGCTGGGCTTTTGAGCGAGCAGTACGACCGGTACCGCGCGCGCCGCCTCGGCATCGACGTCGCGGACATCGGGAAGTACTCCGGCTACGGCGCCCGGCTGCATGCGCGGATTGTCGGCTTTTCGGAGTCTTTGGAGACATTGCGGGCTTCTGATTCCGATTGGGTTTCGAAGACCGAGGCACGGCTCGCCCAACTCCTCGCCGCGGTGCGCGCCGCCGAGCGCATGCCGACGGCCCGGCGCAAAGCAGCGCACCGGGCCGTCGGAACCGATCTGGAGATGCTGGAGCAGGAACTGCTCAGGCGCCTGAACGTGCGCTGACGGTCGGGGCCTTCCCGGTCACCTCGGCCACGGCCTTGACCGCCGCCTCCTCGACCACCTGGCCCGGATCGAGGTGCGCGGTGACCTCCTCCATCACCTCAGCGACCCGTTCCTCACGCCTGATCATCGGGTCGGAACGCAGGTCCTTCGCGAGCGACACGCACAGCCCGACCATCACGACCATGAACGGCAGAGCCGCGATGATCGTCAGGTTCTGCAGCCCTGTCAGCGCGTTCGACCCGCCGACCAGCAGCATCACCGCGGCGACGGCACCGGTCAGCACGCCCCAGAAGATGACCACGGGTTTCGCCGGCCGGATCGTGCCCTGTTGCGAGAGCGTTCCCATCACGATCGAGGCCGCGTCCGCCCCGGACACGAAGAAGATCGCCACCAGGAGCATGACGATGACGCCCGCGATCGCCGCCAGCGGGAACTGGTCGAGCAGCGAGAAGAGCTGCGACTCCGGTGTGGACTGACCGGCCAGATCGACGCCGTTGCGCTGTTCGAAGATCGCCGTACCGCCCAGGATCGCGAACCACACGAGCGACACCGCGGACGGCACCAGGATCACGCCTGCCACGAACTGCTTGATCGTGCGGCCACGCGAGATGCGCGCGATGAACATGCCGACGAACGGCGTCCACGAGATCCACCACGCCCAGTAGAAGATCGTCCAGCCGGACATCCAGGTCTGGGTCGCGTCACCACCGGACGCGGCGGTGCGGCCTGCCATGTTCGCCAGCTCGCGGAAGTAGTCGCCGAGCGCGGTCGGCATCAGGTTCAGGATGAAGACCGTCGGGCCGACCACGAACAGGAACAGCGCCAGCACCACGGCCAGCACCATGTTGATGTTCGACAGCCACTGGATGCCCTTCGCGACACCTGACACGGCGGACGCGACGAACGCCACGGTCAGGATCGCGATGATGGCGACCAGCACGCCCTTGCCGACGTTGCCCGCCCAGCCGGCAGCCTCCAGCCCGCTGCCGATCTGCAGGGCGCCGAGACCGAGGGACGCGGCCGAGCCGAACAGGGTGGCGAAGATCGCCATCACGTCGATCGCCCGGCCCCAGCCGGAGGCCGCGCGACGTCCGAGCAGCGGCGCGAACGCGGAGCTGATCAGCGAGGAACGGCCGCGGCGGAAGCTGCTGTACGCGATGGCGATGCCGACGATGGCGTAGATCGCCCACGGGTGCAGCGTCCAGTGGAAGAGCGTGGTGGCCATCGCGGTCTCGAGGGGGTCGCCCTCGGTACCGGGCGGCGGCTTCACGTAGTGGGTCAGCGGCTCGTTGACGCCGTAGAACATCAACCCGATGCCCATGCCGGCGCTGAACATCATCGCGACCCACGAGACGGTCTTGAACTCGGGTTTCTCGTCGTCCCGGCCCAGCGGGATCTTGCCGTAGCGGCTGAACGCGAGCCAGAGGGCGAACACCACGAACCCGGAGGCGGTGAGCACGAACGCCCATCCCAGATTCTGGATGATCCAGGAGAGCGCGCTCTTGGAGGCAGAGGCCAACGAGTCTGTTCCGACGATTCCCCAGGTCACGAACGCAAGCGTGAGACCCGCGGCAACGCCGAACACAACCCGGTCGGTACTGCCCGGCTTGTCGCATTGAACGGTCATGCGGCCCTAGATACCCACTCATAGACCGACGCAAACTCCTCCGATTACCCTCACCTTCGTGAGCACACGGTCGAGTGAGTTGCGCACCCTTCGTGGTGCCGCGCTCGCGCTGACCTCTTCCACGCTCACGATCGCCGCGCACGGACTCGGCGGCGGAGAGCTTTCGGAGTTCATCCACGCGTTGCCGCTGGTGGTGCTGATCGCGTTCGCCGCGTCGTCACTCGCCGACAAGCGCACCGGGAGGCTCTCGGTCATCGCCGGGCTCGGCACGGCCCAGCTCGCGCAGCACCTGCTGCTGACCTGGGTCAACCACGAGCACACGAACACGCTCACCGGGCAGATGTTCGTGGCGCACCTCGTCGCCGCGACCCTCACCGGGTTGCTGCTGTTCCACGCAGAGAACGCCCTGTTCAGGCTGTTCGCCGCCGTCACCCGCCTGATCCCCCGCAGGCTCACGCCGCTGCCGGTCTCGACGCCGGTGCGGACGTTCACCAGCACGCCGTACATGAGGAACGACCACACAGTCCTCTACACGCGCGCGCACGGTCGGCGCGGGCCTCCTCGTAGTTCCTGATCACCCAAAACCCCCAAACCCCTTTGGCAATCAGGAGCTACAACTTCATGTCGACCAATCGATTTGGCGTGCGCGCGCTCGCCGTCTTCGCCGTTGCCGGATTCGCCGTGCTCGGCACCCCGACCATCGCATCGGCGCACGTCAGCGCCCAGCCGGCCGAGTTCACCCAGGGCGGCCGCGCCACCTTCGCGTTCCGCGTTCCGAACGAGCGCGACAACGCGGGCACCACCAAGATCGAGGTGACGCTGCCGCAGGACACCCCGCTCACGTCGGTGCGCACGAAGCCGCTGGCCGGGTGGAAGGCCGAGGTCGTCAAGGGCAAGCTCGACAAGCCCGTGACCGTGGCCGGCAAGGAGATCACCGAGGCGTTCAAGACGATCACCTGGACCGCAGAGCCCGGTGTGAAGATCAACGTCAACGAGTACCAGGAGTTCTTCGTCGCGATCGGCACCCTGCCGGAGGGCAAGGACAAGCTGGAGCTCCCGACAAAGCAGACCTACGAGAACGGCGAGGTCGTGGACTGGGCGCAGGCGGCAGGCGCCGACGGCAAGGAGCCGGAGCACCCGGCCCCCGCGCTGAAGCTCGCCCCGAAGGCGGCCGGTGACGACGGCCACGGCGGCCACGGCACGACCCCGGCCGCGAACAGCACCGACACGCACGAGGCGTCGGCTGCCGGTTCCGACAAGACCGCCCGCTACCTCGGTGGCGCCGGTCTGGCCGTCGGTGCGCTCGGCCTGGGCTTCGGCGTCGGCGCGATCCTGCGTTCGCGGCGCAAGGCATGAAGCGCGCACTAATCGCGTTCCTGTTCGCTGGTGCGGCCGTGCTCGCCACGGCCGCCCCCGCGGCGGCGCACAACGCGCTGATCAGCAGTGACCCGAAGGACAAGACCTCGCTGGACGCCGGTCCGGCGAGCGTCACGCTGACGTTCGACCAGGACGTGCAGGGCGGCCAGGGCATCAACACGATCTCGGTGGTAGACGCCAGTGGCGGTCACTACGAGGTCGCGGGTGACCCGACGATCAAGGACAACGCGGTCTCCGCGAAGGTCAACGCGCTCGGCAAGGCCGGGCAGTACAAGATCGGCTACCGCATCCTGTCCGCGGACGGCCACCCCGTGTCCGGTGAGCTGACGTTCACGCTGACCAAGGACGGCACCGGCACGCCCACCACACCGGCGAACGCGAACGCCTCGACCGGTGACAGCGGTTCGAGTGACGGCCTGCCCATCTGGGTGTGGATCGTCGGCGCCGTGGTGCTGCTCGGCGGCGGCGTGTTCTTCGCGCTGCGCGGTGGCGGAGGCGCGAAGGCATGAGTGACGTCCGGACCACCGCCCCCACCCACTACCGCGTGCTCGCCGGGCTCGTCTTCGGCGCACTCGGAGGCATCGCGCTCGGCCTCGTGCTGGCACCACCCGTCGTGGTCGCCGGGGTCGTCGATGCCGGGGCGGCGGTCCGGTACGGCCTGCCGGTCACCAGGGTGCTGCTGGACGTCTCGGCGACGATCGTCGTCGGGTTGTCGATCCTGCCGAAACTGCTCGGCTTCGACCGTCCGACACACACCGAACCCGTCATGCGGATCGCCCGGCCGGCCGCGGTCATCGCCGCCGCCGTCTGGGTGGTCACCGCGTTGACGGCGATCATCCTGCAGGCCGCCGAGCTGCGGCCGGGCAGCAACGTCAGCATCGCCAACGCGATCGACTACATCGCGAATGTCGGCGCCGGCAAGGGCCTGCTGTTCAGCGCGGCCTGCGCGTTCGTCTACCTGATCATCGGTGTGATGGCCGTGCGCAGCGGCGAGTCCGTACCCGCTGAGCTGCGGATTCTCATCTCGATGTTCGGTCTGCTGCCGATCCCGGTGACCGGGCACGCCTCCAACTGGAAGTACCACGACTACTCGATGGTCTCCATGGAGCTGCACGTGCTGGGCGCGGCCGCGTGGACCGGCGGGCTCGGCGCTTTGATGGCGCTGGTCGCCTACCGCAAGGGGCTGCTCGCGATCGCGCTGCCGAAGTTCTCGAAGATCGCGACCATCGCGTTGATCGTGGTGTCGGTGACCGGCCTGTTCAACGGGCTGCTGGAGCTGATCCTCAACCCGGTCGTGCCGTTCCCGCAGTCCATGTTCACCACCGGCTACGGGCTGCTGTTCATCGGCAAGGCGGTGTGCGCTGGCCTGATCGCGGTGCTCGGCGCGCACATCCGGTGGCGGTTGCTGCCGAAGATCTCCCAGCACAAGGTCACCGCGATCGTGCAGTGGGCGGTGTTCGAGGTGACCGTCATGGGCGTGGCGTTCGGCCTCGCGGTGGTGCTCAGCCGCGCACCCGTCAGCTGACCTCGGCGAATCCCATCGCCACGCGGACCAGATCGGCGAGCTCGCGCGAACGGCTGTGCGGCGGCCACGCGATGACAGTCCTCACCTGCGGTGCGTCCACCACCGGTACCGCGGCCAGGCCCTCGTGCGGGGCCGTGCGCGCGATCTCGGGCAGGACCGCCACTGCCCGGCCGAGCCCGATCATCTGGAACAGCTGCGTCAGGTTGCGCACCTCGACACCGCGGCCCGCCGGATAGGTGCCGTCCTGGTCAGGCCAGCGCGCGAGCTCCGGCAGGTCCACGACGTCGGCCAGGTGCAACTGCGCCGCGCTCGCGAGCGGATGCGAGGAGGGCATGACCGCGACCTGTCCCTCGGTGTGCAGGACCTCCACGTCGAGGCCGTTCGTCGGGTCGAACGGCTGGTGCAGCAGCGCCACGTCCGCTCGGCCGTCGAGCAGCGGGAGCTGGGTGTTGGCCTCGCAGAGCAACAGGTCGACGGCGACGGCGCCGGGTTCGCTGGCGTACGCGTGGAGCAGCTTCGCCAGCAGCTCCTCCGAACCCCCCGCCTTGGCCGCCAGCACCAGCGCGGGCCGGTCGGCTGCCGCGCTGCGGGTGCGCCGTTCAGCTGCCGTCACAGCGCCGAGAATGGCCTTCCCCTCGGCGAGCAGCACCGCGCCGGCGTCGGTGAGCGACACCTTGCGGCTGGTGCGGGTCAGCAGGGCGACGCCGAGCCGGTGTTCGAGCTGGGCGATCGTCCGCGAGAGCGGCGGCTGGGCGATGCCCAGGCGGTCGGCGGCCCGGCCGAAGTGCAGCTCTTCGGCGACCGCCACGAAGTACCGGAGCTCTCGGGTCTCCACCAGACCACCGTATCGATACCAGCCGGGTATCGCTGCCCCACCGAAGTGATGTTGGTCTTGACGGCCTGCGAGACCACGATCGAATGCATGAGCGAACAGACGATTGCACTGGTCACCGGCGCGAACAAGGGCATCGGGTACGAGATCGCGGCGGGCCTCGGCGCGCTCGGGATGAGCGTCGGGGTCGGCGCGCGGGACCCCCAGCGCGGCGAGGAAGCCGCAGCGAAACTGCGGGCGAACGGCGCGGACGCGTTCTTCGTGCCGTTGGACGTGACCGACGACGAGAGCGTCTCCGCAGCAGCAGCGTTGTTCGAGGAGCGGTTCGGCCGGCTCGACGTGCTGGTCAACAACGCCGGAATCGCCGGGGCGTGGCCCGCACTGCCGTCGGTCGTCACGCCGGAGAACCTGCGGGAGGTCGTGGAGACCAACGTGATCGGCGTCGTCCGGGTCACCAACGCGCTGCTGCCGCTGCTGGGACGGTCCGCGAGCCCGCGGATCGTCAACCAGTCGAGCCACCTCGCGTCGCTGACCCTGCAGACCACGCCGGGTGTGGAGTTCGGCGAGGTCAACGGGAGCTACACGCCGTCGAAGACGTTCCTGAACGCGATCACCGTCCAGTACGCCAAGGAACTCACGAACATCAAGATCAACGGCGTCTGCCCCGGTTACGTGGCGACCGATCTGAACAGGTTCCAGGGAACCGGCACGCCAGCCGACGGCGCCAAGATCGCGGTCAAGCTGGCCACGCTCCCCGACGACGGTCCCACCGGCGGCCTGTTCGACGACGCCGGGCCCGTGCCGTGGTGAGGGAGTGGCAATTGTTCAACGTGAAACATCAGCAACTTCGAGCCGACTCGGCGAGTGGCCCGTTCGGCGCGACGAGCTGCGCGCGAACGGACTAGTCGGTGATCAGTCGGGCTGAAGATTCCTCACGCATGCGCGCCAGCCGGTTCATCGTCCGCTGACCGCGGCGGTCCAGCTCGCGGCTGTCGATCCAGCCGTTGGCGTAGTACCGGTAGTCCTGAGCCAGCGCCACCAGCTCGGCGAGGTAGTCGGCTGACCTGCGCCGTCGCTCCTCGTCGAACCCCGCCAGCAGCGGTAGCTGGGTGTCCACCACCTCGTCGAGCAACTGCGCCGAACGCAGCGCTCTCCTGGAACGCCACCTCCGAGTAAGGCTCACGCGCCGCACCTCGTCCTTCGCCCCGACCTGCCGCACCCTAGGCGTGGATTGCACGCCCGTCGATGCTGCATTCGTGTGCGAGGGCCCTGGCGTTACCGGTTCGTGTCCCACACCATCCAATCGTGGTGCTATAGGACCCAAACGAGACGCCGGGTCAGGCGGCCGACTCGGTGCCGGTGAAGCGGGCGACGCGGTCCGCCAGCTCGCGGGCCTCGGGGTTGTTGCGGCGCTTCTCGGCCTCCTGGCGAAGCGGTTCCATGCGCTGCTTCGTGCGCACCGACTTGAGGCTTTCCGACAGGTCGACGGCCTGGCGACCGATCTTGGCGCCGTGGTCGATGTCGCCCTCGAGCAGGTGGTTGATCGCCATCGAGGTGAGGTTGAACGAGCGGCTGCGCGCGTACTCGTCACCGAAGTTGTTGATCGCTTTGGACAGCGCCGGGATGGCGGTCCTCGTGTACTTGGCGTCCACCGTCTGTGCCAGCTCCGTGTGCACCGTGCCGATCATGGACGAGAGGTCGATCTCGTTGAAGAACTTGGCCCAGGCAGGGGCTTCGGTGACGTTCGCGCGGGAGAACTCGTCGCGCGCACGGCCGAGCAGCTTGAGCGCCTGCTCGTCGGAACCCATCTTCGCGTAGGCCCAGGCCTCGTTCGCGCACAGGATGCCCACCGCCAGTTCGGAACCGGAGTTCTGCGCGGCGAGCTGACCCAGCTGGAACACCTTCAGCGCGTCGTCCGGGGCGTTCTGGTGCAAGTAGACGCGACCCATGCGGTACAGGATGTTCGCCATCAGCGCCTCGTTCTCGCCCTGCTTGGCGAGGTCGAGGGCCTGACCGAAGTGGTTGCGGGCCGAGTCCATCAGACCCGTGTCGAACGACGTCCAGCCGGCGAGGTTGTGCAGGTCTGCCAGCGCGACGTAGAGGCGCTGGCGAACGATGTCCGTTGAGCTCGCACCGAGCATCTGCTGTCCCCAGGACAGCTGGGCGACCACCGCGTCGCGGCAGGAACCGCCGCCGTACTGGTAGTCCAGGGCACGCAGAGCCCGCGTCGCCGCTTCGACCTGGCGCACATCGGTCATGCCGATGCGTCCCGGAGCCGGAGTCTGTGTGGGGTGTGAAACCCACGACCCGGAGTCCGCTCCGAACACGGCCGCGCCCACTGTCACGGCGGCGGCGTGCGCGAGGAACTTCCGACGCTTCACCGACTCGTCCTCCTCAGGATGGGGTGAGTCCGCTGTTGCGGCCACCCGTACTGCCGTTGTCTCGTCATAGGCGAGACCCATGTATCCACGTGGGACACCCAAGCCACAGGCGATCCGAGTCAGGACGTCATATGCCATCACCTGGCGTCCCTTGAGGATCTCCGAGACTTCGGACTGCGACTGCCCAGTGAGCGCCGCGATCTGGCGCTGGGACACACCGTGCCGTCGGAGCAGCCGGTAAACCGAGCTGATCTCTCGTCGGGCAAGTGCGTCCCGCATCTCCTGGTGGTCCCACACCTCGGCGGGGATCGGAGAGCCCTGGGAACTCATGGTGTTCATCGCGCACCCTCACAGTCCGTTGGGCGTCATCGGCAGACTAGGGGCAGGTCCCCGAGTCGAGAAGTCCTCTTCGGCATAGCTGATCGGCTCTGCCGAACACCACTTACCGCTCACCGTAAGACTTCCACCGGTGGGCGCTGTGACGTCCCGTTCCGGCATGAATCATCGCAATCTAGATTCCGGTAAGCGAGTGAGCACGGAGAGGAACGACCGATAGTGGACAGCTCCTCCCCAGGCTCCACCTCCATTGTGGAGACGGGTGACACCGAATCCACATGGCGCGGCATGACCGGGCAACGTCGAACGTGGCAGATCAGCTGCGGCGACGTGGTCGACCGGGACCGCCAGCTCACCGTGAAGGTCGTTCAGGGCCAAGTGGTCCTGGTAGGCCCTCCCGGAGAGACGGCAGTCTTGTCCCACGACCAGCTCGTACAGCTCAGGGCCGCGCTACGCGAAGCCGCCGACCAGGCGGAAAGGTGACGGTGACGTTTCGATGGACGCGATCCTCGGACAGGTTCTTCGCAACGCTGTGTGGGAACGCCTCGACCTGCTCACAGAGCTGGCGAGCCGCGCTGACGCCCCGTCCCTCCTGTCGGTGGCTCGATCCGAGCTCCCTCGGCTGACCGAGGGATGGCGTGCTCTGCTGGCAGCGCACGAGCCGGACGAGAAGGGCAACTGCCCTGAATGCTCCGGCCGTTGGCGCCAGCAGAAGTCACCTTGCTCGGTGTGGCGCGCCGCGTACGAACACCTGGTTGCGGGCGGACTCGCCCCGCGCCCGGCTCGCCATCTGCGCGAGGCCCCGGTGACCCCTCCTGTCACCCGGACCCGCCGCGCGGTGGCTCGAGCCCACTAACGGGCGTTTGCGACTGACCTGGCGTCCCCCCGACACGACCAGGTCTGCAAACCGCCTACTGACCGGTGGCTCGCGATGTGCGAACCCCCGACCGCTACATCGCGGGCCCCGGTCAGCTTTACAACTCCACAGATTCCCGCGGGCCGGTGACGTGCACCTTCCCTCCCCGACCGTTACCGGTCCGCGGTCACCAACCACGGCCCTTGTCTGCACCTCCCGCGCAGACAGGGGCCGTTTTCACGCTCACGCAAGGGTCCCCCGCGAAGGGGAACCCTTGCTGCAATTCTTCCAGGCAGCACCGACAATTCCGGCGCGTGATCGCGAGTTGTCCACAGCCGGTCACCCGAACGGCCCGAATCTGGTCACCGCGCGGCAGCTGTCCACAGATCGCCCAGCGGTGGGTTGACAGCGTGTTTCCGCAGGTAGGGTCAGCGACAGTGTGGCTGGTTGGTGCCCCCTGGGTGGGCGGGGCCGTGTCCGCCACGCGTTTCGCGGCTCGCCCACGTCAGCGGTGCGTACCCGTCTTCCACGTGAGGTACGAGGTCAGACCGGGGAACAGCCGGCCCGAGATCTCGAACGCCTTGAGCTGCCACGGGAACAGGTGCTCGGCACGTTCCTTCTCCACGGCGTCGACGATCGCCTTCGCACACCGCTCCGGCGTCACAGTCGGGATCAGCCTGGCGATGGCCGGGATCCGTTCCTCCGCACCGGGGTTGTTGGCGAAGTACTCGCTCGACACCTTGCCCGGCACCACTTCGCTGATCCCCACGCCGGTTCCGCGCAGGTCAAGGCGCAGGGAAGCGGTGAGACCGCGAAGGGCCCACCGCGCCGACTGGTAGCCCACGCAGCCGGGGATCGGGAGGCGGGACACCGGCGAGTTCACGTTGACGATCCAGCCGGAGCCGCGCGACCGCATGGCGCCCAGGTACTCCCTGGTCAGCAACAACGCCGCCACGTACGGCACGGCGGTCATGGTCTGCAGCTCGTCGGCTGTGGTGTCGTCCAGGAACAGCCAGCGACCGACGCCCGCGTTGTTGACGAGCACGTCAGGTGCGGGGACCTCCTCAGCGAGCGCGTGAATCTGCTCGGCGTCGGCCAGATCGGCCACGTGAGCGGTCGCCGAGCCGCCGAACTCGATGATCCGTTTGACCTGTAGATCAAGCAGTTCGGCGCTCCGGGCCACAAGGTGGACGTGTGCGCCATGAGCGGCGAACCGGAAGGCGGCCTCCGCGCCGATCCCCTGGGACGCGCCCGTGACCAGAACCTTCTTGCCCGACAGCTGCATCAGACCACCGATCGCACTCGACTCATCAACACCGCCGCCAGCGTCGTCGCCAGCGCCGACACCGCGAACAGGCCGCGGTAGCCACCCAGGTTGGCCAAGATCAGGGCGGTCAGCAAGGGGGCGATGACCTGCGGCAACGCGTTGGCTACGTTCAGCACGCCCAGATCCTTGGCCCGATCGGACGCCGCCGGCAGCACCTGGGTCAGCAGCGCGATCGCGACCGCCCAGTACGTGCCGAAGCCGACGCCGAGCAGCGGGGAGGCGATCAGCACGGCGGTCCAGGTCGGCCAGATCACCAGGATCACCGCCGCCAGGGCCATCACGACCGCGGCACCGTACACATACGGCTTGCGGCGCCCAGAACGATCACTCCGTGCGCCGAACAGCACCGCTCCTGCGGCGAGCGCCACCCCGTAGAGCGCCATGAGCACCAGCAGACCGTCCTCCGGCGACTCGTGGTGGACCACGTCGCCGAGGAAGTACAGGAGGTAGAGCGTGCCGAACGCGTTGCCGAGGTTGATCATGAGATGGCCGGCCCAGGCCCACGCGAAGTCGGGGTGCTGCTTGGGCGAGATCCAGAACGTCGGACGCACCGGCTTGGTGATGAGCTGCGTGTCTGGTGTGCGCAGGACGAAGAAGATGGCGCCGGCCAACACGATGACCGCACACGCCAGATATCCGGCTTGAAGCCCGCTGACCAGCAAGGTCACCACGACCGCGCCCAGCACCGTGCCGAGCATCTGGCTGATCCCGATCAACCCGCCGACCTGCGCGCGTTGCTCGACCGGCACCCGGTCCGGCACGGCAGAGGTCAGCGCGGCGAGCATCCCGCCGATCCCCGCCTGCACCAGGCACCAGCCGATGGTCATCATGACCACCGACGGCGCGTTGGCCAGCACGGCGAGACCGATGGCGCCGACGATCGCGCCGAGGAGCGTCCACGGATGGCGACGACCGAACCGGGACGTCGTGCGGTCGGACAGGAACCCGATCAACGGCACGACCAGCAACGACACCAGGCCGCCGAAGCCGGTGACGATGCCGAACACCAGCTCCTTGTTCGCCTTGTTCAGCAGCTCGGCCTGTTGCGGCAGCAGCACCTGGATCGGCGCGTAGACCGCCAGCCACAACCCGAGGTTCGCGCAGAACAGCCAGGCCATCCAGCCGCGGCGAACCCGCACCACCGGCTCAGCGAGGGCTTCACTCACCGCTTCACTCACCGCTGATCACCTTTCTGTACCAGTGGAACGAGTCGCGCGGCGTGCGTCGCTGCGTCTCGTAGTCGACGTGGACCAGGCCGAAGCGCTGCGAATATCCGGCCTCCCACTCGAAGTTGTCCAGCAGGGACCACACGAAGTAGCCGTCGACGCCGGCCTCCTGCGCGGCCTTGAGGTGGCCGTCGAGGTAGGCGACGCGCTCGGTGTCGTTGATCTCGTCGGGGAAGCTGCAGCCGCTCTCGGTGACGTGCACCGGCGGCAGGTTCGGGTGCCGCTCGCGGAGTTTCGTGATGATCTCGGTCAGCCCGGACGGCACCACCGGCCAGCCGAAACCGGTGAGCGGGTACTCGTCGATCTCCACCAGTTCGAACGGCAGCGGGTTGCCCTCGGACGGGTTCTTCAGCCGCGTCGGGTTGTAGTAGTTCACGCCGTAGAAGTCGAGCGGCTGGTGGATCGTGGCCAGGTCACCATCGGCGATAGGCAGAAGCTCGGCGACTGCGTCGGGATATCGGCCCGACAGCATGGGGTCCGCGTAGATCCAGTTGTGGATTTCGCTGTACGCCTCGGCAGCTGCTACGTCATTCGGCGTAGCCGGCCAGGCGGGCGTGTGATTGTTCGCCGTACCAACGGCTTGCGCGTTGAACGATCGGAGCACTTCGACCGCACGGCCGTGCGCGAGGTTGAGGTGATGGGCGGTCGGCACCGCGTCGAAAAGCAGCGTCTTGCCTGGGGCGTGCTCACCGATCGCATAGCCCTGCAACGTCACCATCGCGGGTTCGTTGATCGGGATCCACATCTTCACGCGGTCGGCGAGACGGTCCGCGACCAGCGCGGTGTAGTCGGCGAACCGGTCCGCGATGTCCCGGTTGAGCCAACCGCCCTCCGCTTCCAACTCCATCGGCGTGTCCCAGTGGTACAACGTCACCACGGGGGCGATACCGACGTCGACGAGCGCGTCGACCAGGCGGTCGTAGAAGTCGAGGCCCTCGGCGTTGACAGGTCCCTTGCCGGACGGCTGGATGCGCGGCCACGCGATCGAGAACCGATACGCGTTCACGCCGAGCTGCGCCATGAGCGCAACGTCCTCACGCCACCGGTTGTAGTGGTCGCACGCAACGGAAGCGTTCTGGTTCTCGTGTACCGGAGTGAACTCGTCCCACACGGAGGGACCCCTGCCCCCTGCACTGAACGCGCCCTCGATCTGGAACGCGGACGTCGACACTCCCCAGAGGAAGCCGCTCATCGATCCCTCCAAATGTGAAACTTGTTCGGATCGTAGGCGTGTTGACAGGTTCAGGGAAGTGAAAAGGCCGTACAACAGGCAAGATGGAAGTACCCGAACTACTGGGAGTCGCCGTGACGAGCACCACCCCGCTTCGCCGTCAGCCCGTCCAGCAGCGCAGCGCCAAGAGGGTCGAGCGCATGCTCGAGGCCTGCGCGACCCTGATCGACGAGGTGGGCTACGACGGCGTGACCACGACGTTGATCGCGGAAAGAGCGGGTGTGGCGGTCGGTTCGCTGTACCAGTTCTTCCCCGACAAGAGAGCCGTCGTGCAGGCACTGACCCTGCGCAACGTCGACAAGTTCTCCCAGGGCATCACCGACCGGCTCGAGCAGGCGACCCTCGAGCACTGGTGGGACGCCGTGGACACGGTGTTCGACGTCTACGTCACGATGCACCGCGACATCCCCGCGTTCGGGAGGCTGCACTTCGGTGACGTCGTGGACATGCGGCTGCTGGACGACCGCCGCGACAACAACGCCGTCATTTCCGACAAGATCTCCGAGCTGATCTCGGGGAGGTTCGGCATCCCGATGACCGAGGTCCAGCTGCCGATCGCGATCGCCGTCGAGGCCGCGGACGCCGTGATGAAGATGGCGTTCCGCAACAACCCGACGGGCGACATCGCGATCCTGACCGAAGCGAGGGCCCTGGTCAGGGGCTACCTGTCGTCACGACTCCCGGTCTAACCAAAATTCCGGCGCTCGCCGCGGTACGTGGGCACGGTCCGCTCGATGCGGTCACCGTGCACCAGGTGCACCTCGTCGAACCGCTCGAACAACTCGCCGGCCTTGGCGTGCCGCATCCAGACGCGGTCGCCGATCTTCAGCTGTTCCGCCGCCTTGCCGGTGACCGGTGTCTGCACCTCGCCCGCGCCCTCGAGCCCGAGCGTCTTCAGGCCCTCCGGCAGGTACGGCGACGGCTGACGGTCAGGCGTAGGCGTACCGGACGCGATGTACCCGCCGGCGAACAGCGTGGCAACGCGCTTGGTCGGCTTGCGCACCACCGACAACGCGAACAGCGCGGCAGGCTCCGGCTTGAACACCTGATACCCGTCGAACAGCGTCGGCCCGAACAGCCCGCTACCCGCCGCGAGCTCAGTGACCGAAGGGTCGGACGCAGTCAGCTCGAGACTCCCCGTGCCACCACCGTTGACGAACTCCAGATCGGCAACCTGCCGAACCGCGCTCACCACGGCGGTCCGCCGGTGAATCAGCTCAGGCCCGGACTTGGACTGGATGAACCGGATCCCGAGCGCCCGCAACGGCTGACCGGGCGGGTTGTCCCCCAGCCCCGCGATCTGTCCTTCGTAAGCCATGACCCCGACGAGCTTGAACCCTCGCCGCTGCGCGATCTTGGCCGCCAGCACCTTCGCCTGCACCGGCGTGTGAATCGACGACCGGCGCGGCCCGATGTGGATCCCGGGCAACGGCCGCCACGACACGTCCAACTCCAGGCAGACCCGGATGTCCGAGTGCGGGCCGATGGCAGCGTCCACAAAATCAAGGTGCTCGACCGAGTCCACCATGATCGTCACGCGCTGACGTGCCGTTTCATTGGCCGAAAGCTTCTGCAACGACGCCCGGTCGGCCGTCGGATACGCAACGAGCAGGTCCTCGCTGACGTTCTGCTCCGACAACCACAACGCCTCAGCCAGCGAGTAACACATGACCCCGGCGTAGCCGGGCCGTTCAAGCGCCCGGCTGACCAGTTCGCGCACCCGGATCGACTTGCTCGCCACCCGGATCGGATGACCGGCAGCGCGACGGGCGAGGTCCGCCGCGTTGTGGTCGAAGGCATCCAGGTCGACGATCGCGAACGGAGGATCCAAATCCTTCGTCGCGGCGTCGAGTCGGTTTCTGCGCATGCCCTGACGGTACGTCTTGAACCCTTGAAACGTGAAGAGCTTTCACCTACGTTGCTGTCTCAGATCACACTCTCGTGGAGGTTCGCGTGTGGACGAACTGGGCTAAAACGGCTTCGTGCACGCCAACGCGCGTAATCCACCCGTCCAGCACAGACGAAATCGCAGCCGCCGTCATCTCCGGCGGCCGCGTGCGCGCCCGAGGCAGCGGCCACTCGTTCAACGACATCGCCGTGGCACCAGAAGCAGCCCTCGATCTGGACCGCTGGACCGGCATAGTCCGAGCGGACACCGAAACCGGCCTGGTAACAGTCCGCTCCGGCACCCCTCTGCGCAACTTCAACGCAGACCTCCACCGCCTGGGCCTGGCCATGCCCAACCTGGGCGACATCGACGCCCAAACCGTCGCCGGCGCAGTCTCCACCTCAACCCACGGCACCGGCGCAAAACTGGGCGTCCTGGCCACCGCCATCGAGTCCCTGGAACTGGTCCTCGCCGACGGCTCAGTAGTCACCTGCTCCAGAACCGAACGCTCAGACCTCTTCAACGCAGCCCGAGTGGGCCTGGGCGCCCTGGGCATCATCAGCACCCTCACGCTGCGCTGCGTCCCATCCTTCGTCCTGCAGGCCTCAGAATCCCCAGGCCGCCTGGACGCCGTACTGGAACAGTTCGACGACCTCTGCGCCGTCGAAGACCACGTGGAATTCCACTGGTTCACCCACTCCGACCGCGTGATCCTCAAGCGCAACAACAGGATCCAGGACCCAGCGCGCCCACTCTCGAAGCTCCGCCAGACCTGGGAGTACGAGGTGATGGAAAACGCCGCGTTCGGCGCCGTCTGCAAGGTGGCCAAGACCTTCCCCCGCCACACCAAGCGCCTGAACGAACTCTGCGGCTCCCTGATCTCGGAGCGCACCTACTCCGACTACTCGCACAACGTCTTCGTGACCCCACGGCGGGTCCGGTTCGTGGAAACCGAGTTCTCGATCCCCCGCGAAACCTTGATGGACGTGATCGCCGAACTCCGCAAGGTCGCCGACAAACTGGGCGACCGCGACCACCTGATCGTCCCCTGCGAAGTACGCATAGCCCAGGCAGACGACATCTGGCTGTCCACAGCCAACGGCCGCGACACCGCCTACATCTCGATGCACCAGGCACTGGGCATGCAGTACAAGGCTTTCTTCGACGCCTACGCCAGCATCGCCGCCTCAGTAGGAGGCCGCCCGCACTGGGGCAAGATGCACGACCTGACGGCCGACGACCTCCGCCCGCTGTACCCGCACTTCGACGACTTCCTACGGGTACGCAACGAGGTAGACCCCAACAGGACGTTCACCAACGCCTACCTGGACCGCGTGCTCGGCTGATCGCACGCGGGGACGCCGCGTACTCCAGGAGGGGTACGAAAGCTCCCCGCGTGCACTTACAGGATCGCGCGAACGGCGTCGGCGACGGGCGTTTCGCCGTTCACCAACTCCAACGTCTTCCCAACCGTGCCAGGAGCGTTCAACAACTCCGCCAACACGGCAGCAACATCCGCCCGAGTGACCGAAGCCCGAGGCAACCGAGGCGCCGCCAACGTGACCATCCCGGTCGGCGCGTCGTTCACCAACGGCCCCGGCCGCAGAATCGTCCAATCAAGATCACGCGACTTGAGGTCGTCCTCGGCCAGCTTCTTGGCCTTCAAATAGACCGCGAACTCCGGATCCACAGAAGGCGAATCAGCCGCCTCGATCCCCACGGTCGACACCTGGACCACCCGCCGCACCCCAGCCGCCACCGCGGCGGATGCGAACAGAGCAGCAGCCCCGTAGTCCACAGTGTCCTTGCGGGCGGCCCCAGAGCCAGCCCCCGCACCAGCGGCGAACACCGCCGCATCAGCACCGTTCAGATAAGCCGCGACCGAGTCCACGTCAGCGGACTCCAGGTCGCACAACACCGGAACAGCGCCGGCGTCCTGCACGTCACCAAAATGATCGGGGTTGCGGACCAGCGCGGTGACCGCGTCTCCACGGGTGGTCAGCAGCTGCTCGAGAAGCAGCGCGATCTGCCCGTGTCCGCCGGCTATGACTACTCGCATTCCCCGACCGTAGATCAGGAAGCGGTGGCGAGCACCTGCTCGTAGACGAGCTCGTTGACCCAACGGGTGATGGCGGTGTCTTCTGCGGGCACGTTCTCCTGGCGACCGGACACGTCGACCGAGAGGTCCTTCTCGTCGTCGGCCAGGAGCACCGAGACGCCGTAACGACGCACGCGCGGCAGGCAGTTCGCCAGGTAGTCGTGCGAGAACGCGACCGACTCGGGCAGGACCACCGCTGCGTTGCCGTAGCGGGCGAAGGGAACCGAAGAGGCCAGTGCGGTCCGCCAGTGACGGGCCACGGCCAGGACGCCGACGATGCGCACGGCGGCCGGCGGGACGCGGCCTTCCATCTCCGGCCACACCCACGTGGAGACGGTGGTCTTGTCGGCCTCGGGGCCCGCACCCACGCACACGCGCTCGGCGTGAGCGTCAGCGAGAAGTTCGGCCACGACGACGACCTTGCGGCCCATCAGAACCATTTCGGGGAGAACCACTCCGTGCCAGCCGAGGCGAATAGCCGCGGCGGCTGCCAACTCCTCGACGGACGCGGGCAGTTCCGGAACCGGGACTGCGGTCGTCGACAAACCGTTCGAGCTGTCGAGGGCCGCGATCCTTGCTGGGGTGCTGCTCACGCCAGTGCCTCCTCGTCACCCGCGGCGGGCGATCCGCCGCGTTTCGACTCGTGCTCTGCATAAGAATTAGCAGGAAGCGCACGGCCCGCCCCCAGGTCACAGGACCCCCTGCGATCGACGGCGTCGACCGGTCGGTGACCGGTCGAGGAGTGGCGTGGGGAGTTCGGTCCTACGGTGCTGCCGTCTGGGTGACGTTAATCCGGATGGACGCACCAAAAGACCTGCTCAGAGTGTGTGCGTCAGGCGTGAGGGGAAAACGGCGGTGAGCGGCACCGGTCACCGTCCGTCGACCGTTCACCGCGCCAGAACGACCACCTACATGATGATCACGGTCTTGCCGGGCCCGTGACCTGCGAAAACGTCGGTAGCTTCGCGCAACGGCACGCGCCGGGCGATCGGCACGTCCAGGTCTCCCGCCTGCACCATCGACGCGAGCCGCACCAGCGTTTCCCGCGACCCCTTCATGCCGAAGTTCTGCGCAGAATCGCTGGAGACGTAGTTGGTGTTGAAGGCCAACGGCGCGTAGCGCGCGTTCGCCTCGAACGACGAACGGTCGTTGCTCACGAGGTCGATGAGAGCGTCCGCCTCGACGAGCGAATCGCCGCGGCCCACGGGAATGACCCGCTTGCCGGCCGCACGTGCGATCTGGACCGCGAACGATCCGACGCCGCCGTGGGGTCCGATGATCAGGACGGATTGCGCGGAACCGAGTGCCTCGACCAACTGCAACGCGGTCATGCCCGCGGTCGGCAATGCGGCGGCAACGGCGGGATCGAGATCCTCCGGCAACGGAGCCAACGCGTTCCCGGCCGGAACTGTGACGTACTCGGCGTATGTACCAAGGCCCACGGGATGGTGGAAGAAGGTGCCGAAAATCTTCTCTCCGGAACCGACCACCTCACCAGCCCCATCAGTTCCGGGAACCAACGGGAACCGGTGCTCGCCAGAACCGCGAAGCATCCCGTTCACGACTTTCCGGTCGAACGGGTTCACGCTCGCCGCGAACAACCGGACCTTGAGCTGACCGGGCTCGGCCGTGGGCTCTGGAAGCTCCACGAGTTCGAGCTCCGCACCGAAATCCGCCGCCGCTATCGCCCACATGCCGACCCCCGAACGAGTGACAGACATCACCTGTTGGATCAAGGAATCCGATACTGCCGATCAACGAAAGAACCCCTCTCACGGATTCCGTGAGAGGGGTTCCATCTGTCTTTCTTGATGGGCAAGGGGGGAGTTGAACCCCCACGTCCTTTCGGACACACGGACCTGAACCGTGCGCGTCTGCCATTCCGCCACTTGCCCCTGGAGACGTTGGAAACACTAGCACGCGCCGAAACCAGGTTCCTAATCGCCCCCTGTAGGCCGGGTCGTACCCGGATACGATCGGTACAGGAGCCCGTCCGAGCGGAAGGAGTCGATGTGGGCCTGCAACGCTTCGAGCGCAAGCTCGAGGGCCTGGTCGGCAACACCTTCGCGCGGGTGTTCGGCGGCAACGTGGTGCCCCAAGAGGTGGCACAGGCGCTGCAACGAGAGGGTGACAGCAACATCCGCGAGCTCGCGGGTGGCAGACTGCTAGCCCCCAACCACTACAAAGTGTTGCTCGGAGCCCGGGACCACGAGCGTCTTGCGGGCGACGAGCAGGATGAACTACGCATCACCCAGCTTCTCGCAGAGGGCCTGCGGGAGCACCTGGCCGAGTCCGGATGGGATACCTATGGTGACGTCGTAGTCTCCCTGGAGCGCTCCGAGGCGCTGCACACCGGACAGTTCCGAACCAGCTCGTCCGTCGACCCCGACGTGAAAGCGGCCAGCCGACGGTCAGCACAACCTCGCACCGCAGGAGACCGACCCATGAGCCAGCCACCCGGCTACGGACAAGGACAGGGCCAGCCCGGCCAGGACCCTTATGGTCAGGGCGGCTACGGCCAGCAGGGCTACGACCAGCAGCAGCAGGGCTATGACCAGCAGGGCTACGGCCAGCAGGGTTATGGCCAGCAGGGCTACGACCAGGGCCAGCAAGGCGGCTACGACCAGGGTTACGGCCAGCAGCAGGGCTACGGCGGCGCACAGCAGCCGGGCTACGACCAGCAGCAGCCTGGCTACGGCCAGCAGCAGGGCTACGACCAGGGTTACGGCGGCGGCCAGCAGGGCGGCGGCGGGTACGACCAGGGTTACGGCCAGCAGCAGGGCTACGGCCAGCAGGGCTATGACCAGGGTTACGGCCAGCAGCAGCAGGGCGGCTACGACCAGGGGTACGGCCAGCAAGGCGGGTATGACCAGGGTTACGGCCAGCAGCCTGGCTACGGCCAGCAGGGCGGCTACGACCAGGGCTACAACCAGGGCGGATACGCCCCGCCGGCCACCCAGGGCGCCAACCGTCAGCTCAACGCGACGTTGCACCTCGACGACGGATCCAACCGCACGTACAACCTCAAGCAGGGTGGAAACGTCGTAGGTCGTGGGCAGGAAGCCGACTTCCGCCTCCCGGACACCGGGGTCTCCAGGCGCCACCTGGAAATCTCGTGGGACGGGCAGAATGCGATGCTCGCTGATCTCGGTTCGACAAACGGCACCACGGTGAACGGCACGCCAGTGCAGACTTGGCAGCTCGCGGAGGGCGACGTCGTCCGCATCGGCCACTCGTCACTGGTTTTCCGCACCGCTGGCTAGAGGTCGATTCGGGCGTCGGTAAGCAACTCAAGGCAGGAGCGGTTACAACCGGTGCCAGAGCTGGTGATGCAGCTGACCAGAGCGGGCTTTCTCGTGCTCCTCTGGCTCTTTGTGCTGGCCGCCCTACGTGTGGTCCGCTCTGATCTCTACGCAGCCTCAGGGCTCCGGGCATCAGGTCTGCCCGGATTCCGGAGGTCCGAGAAGTCGGCGAGGGGAAGCAAGGCGCCTCGGCAACTCGTGGTCACCCACGGGGCGCTGACCGGCACCCGCATCTCTCTCGACGGCAGGCCGATCCTGATCGGCCGCGCTGACGACTCCACTCTCGTGCTGGACGACGACTTCGCGTCGACCAGGCACGCGAGGCTGTCCATGCGCGGCACCGACTGGTACGTGGAAGACCTCGGCTCCACGAACGGCACCTACCTAGACCGAGCCAAGGTCACCGCACCCCTGCGCGTACCTCTCGGCACCCCGATCCGCATTGGCAAAACGGTGATCGAGCTGCGCTCATGACCTTGGTTCTTCGATACGCGGCCCGCAGCGACAGGGGCCTGGTTCGCGCCAACAACCAGGACTCCGTGTACGCGGGCCCCCGCCTGCTCGCAGTCGCCGACGGCATGGGTGGCCACGCCGCCGGTGAGGTCGCGAGCAAGGTGGTCATCGCCTCGCTGGCCCACGTCGACGACGACGAGCCCGGCGACGACCTCCTCGGCAAGCTCCGCGACGCGGTCGCGAGTGGCAACGGCGCCATTTCCGAACTCGTGACGAGCGACCCGGACCTGGAAGGCATGGGCACCACGCTCACGGCCATCCTGTTCGCCGGCAACCGTCTCGGGCTCGTGCACATCGGCGACTCGCGTGCGTACCTCCTGAGAGAGGGCACCTTCGCGCAGATCACGCACGACGACACGTTCGTCCAGTCGTTGATCGACGAGGGCCGGATCACGCCGGACGAGGCCGCCACGCACCCGCAACGCTCGTTGCTGCTGCGTGCGCTCACCGGCCACGACTTCGAGCCCAGCCTCACCGTGCGCGAAGCCCGCTCCGGCGACCGGTTCCTGCTCTGCTCGGACGGTCTGTCCGGCGTCGTGAGCCTGGAAACGCTGGACGAGGCGATCCGCATCCCGGATCCGCAGGCCTGCGCGGACCGCATGATCGAGCTCGCCCTCAAGGGCGGCGGCCCCGACAACGTCACGGTGATCGTGGCGGACGTCGAGGACGTCGACTTCGGCGACAACTACCCGATCGTCGGCGGCGCGGCAGGAGACGGCAGCGAGGAGCACAACACTCCGCCGGACTCCGCGGCCTCACGGGCGAGCGCGCTCACGCAGCAGCGCCCGCCGATGCCGCAGCGGATGGACGCACCGCCTCCACCGCCGCAGGACCCGAAGCGCAAGAAGCGGACCGCCATCAAGGCGTTCGTGATCGTCTTCGTGCTGCTCCTGCTGACCGGTGTCGTGGCGGTCGGCGGCAAGCTGTGGCTCAACACCCAGTTCTACGTGGGTGCCACCGAGGACGGCCAGGTCGCGATCTTCCGCGGGCTGAACGGCACGGTGCTGGGCTTCAAGCTGTCGTCCAAGGTCGAGGACTCGTGCCCGCCCGGATCCACGGGCTGCACCCCGATCACGCTGAAGGACCTGCAGGAAGCCGGCCGCAAGACGATCACCGCGGGCATCCGCAGCGACAACGGCCTGGACGGCGCGCGCGCCGCGGTCAGGTTGCTGCGCACCGAGCACATGCTGCCGTTGTGCAAGGACACCTCGTCGACGCCGAGCACCTCAACGACGCCGACGACGCCGACGAGCCCTCCGCCGAGCAGCACCACCGGCTCCAGCACCCCTCCGGTGAACGGTTCGCCGAACCCGGAGACCGGTGCCAGCGAGCCTTCGCTCACGCCCTCGCAGCAGAAGCCGGGTGTGGAATGCCGGGAGGGTCCGTAGTTGATGGGCTCGCCCGCCCCCGTCGGGGAAGGCTCACCAGTCGCGTCGGTGGCGACCAACACGTCGCCAGGTCTGCGGCCGCCGACGCGGCGCGGTACCGAACTGGTGATGCTCGCGTTCGCAGCTGGTCTCGTGACGCTGGCGCTGATCCTGGTGGAACTCAACCAGGAACGGTCGCTGAGCCTGAGGATCCTCTACCTCGGTCTCGCATATCTCGGACTCTTCGCTTGTGCCCACCTCGCCGTGCGCAGGTGGGCGCCGTACGCCGACCCGGCGATCCTGCCGTGCGTCGCGTTGCTCAACGGGCTCGGCCTGGTGACGATCCACCGGATCGACCTCGCCATGGAGGGCGTCAAGTTCCCGGACGGCACGACCTGGGACCCGGTGGCCTTCAAGCAGGTCATCTGGACCGGCATCGGGTTGTTGCTGTTCGCGGCCACGCTGAAGTTCCTGACCGACCACCGCACGCTGGCGCGGTTCGGCTACACGTTCGGCCTCATCGGCCTCGTCGCGCTGATGCTGCCCGGTGTGCTGCCCGGCTTCATCGCGCCGGAGATCAACGGCGCCAAGATCTGGCTGCGCGTCGGTCCGCTGTCCATCCAGCCGGGTGAGTTCGCCAAGATCCTGCTGATGGTCTTCTTCGCCGCGTTCCTGGTGTCGAAGCGGGACCTCTTCACCACGGCGGGCCGCCGGTTCCTCGGCATGGATCTGCCGCGCGCCCGCGACCTCGGCCCGTTGTTCGCCGCATGGGGCGTCACGGTCGCGGTCATGGTGCTGCAGAAGGACCTCGGCTCCTCGCTGCTGTTCTTCGGCATCGTGCTGGTGCTGCTCTACGTCGCCACCGAACGCGCGGCGTGGGTCGTGCTCGGCATCGGAATGTTCTCCGGCGGCGCCATCATCGCCTGGAAGCTCTTCTCCCACGTCCAGCAGCGGGTGGCGAACTGGCAGGACCCGATCGGCCGCTACACCGAGATCGGTGGCGGCTACCAGATCTCCCAGTCGCTCTTCGGTCTCGCGACGGGCGGCATCGGCGGGGCAGGCCTCGGCGCGGGGCGCCCGGAGATGATCCCCGAGGCGAACACCGACTTCATCACCGCGGTGATCGGTGAGGAGCTCGGGTTCGTCGGTTTCGCGGCGCTGTTGCTGATCTACATGGTCTTCGCTCTGCGCGGCCTGCGCAGCGCCATCGCGGTGCGCGACAGCTTCGGCAAGCTGCTCGGCGGCGGCCTGGCGTTCGCCGTCTGCTTCCAGGTGTTCATCGTCGTCGGCGGTGTCACCAAGCTGATCCCGATGACGGGTATCACCGCACCTTTCCTGTCCTACGGTGGTTCGTCACTTCTCGCGAACTACATCCTGGTCGCGTTGCTACTGCGAATTTCTGCGGCGGCGAGGGCTCCCCAGCGCGCTCCGAAGCCGAAACCGCAACAACCGGCTATCGCCGACCAGCACACTGTGATGGTGGAGCGTCCCAAATGAACACACCGCTCCGCCGCGTCGGCATGGCCATGATGGTGATGATCATCCTGCTCCTGGGCAACGCGACCTGGGTCCAGGTGATCAACGCCGACGAGTGGCGCAAGAACGCGTACAACCGCCGGGTGCTGCTCGACGAGTACGCCCGCAAGCGCGGTCTGATCACGGTCGCGGACGGCACGGTGATCGCGGACGTCAAGGAGACGACGGACCGTCTCCGGTTCCTGCGCACCTACAACGCGGGCCCTGCCTACGCCCCCGTGACCGGGTACCTCTCGGTCACCTACGGCACGTCCGGCATGGAGCGCGCGGAGAACGACCTGCTCAACGGCTCGGACGACCGGCTGTTCGCGCGCAGGGTCTCCGCGCTGATCACGGGTCGCGACCCGGTCGGCGGCAACGTGCAGCTCACCCTGAACTCCAAGGTGCAGCAGGTCGCGTACGACCAGCTGACGAACAAGGGCTTCACCGGCTCGGTCGTCGCGATCAAGCCGGACACCGGTGAGATCCTCGCGATGGCGAGCACGCCGTCCTACGACCCGAACCGCCTGGCGAGCCACGATTCGGACGAGCAGCAGGCGGCGTGGAAGGAACTGAACGCCAAGGGCAACGGCAACCCGCTGATCAACCGCGCGACGCAGGGCCTCTACCCGCCCGGCTCGACGTACAAGGTCGTCGTGGCGGCCGCGGCGCTCGCCGACGGCAAGAACAAGGACTCCCAGTACACCGCCAAGGGCACGATCAACCTGCCCGGCACGTCCAACGCCCCGTTCCCGAACTTCAACGGCCAGCCCTGCGGCCCCGGCGAGACGGTGCCGATGGAGACCGCGCTCGCGAAGTCGTGCAACACGGCGTTCGGCGAGATGGCGGCGCAGGTCGGCAAGTCCAAGCTGACCACGCAGTCGAACAAGTTCGGCTTCAACGACAACGACCTCAACGTGCCACTGGCGGTCGAGACGTCCTCCCTGGGCGCGATCCAGGACGAGGCGGCGCTGTACCAGAGCGGCATCGGCCAGCGCGACGTGCGCGTGACGCCGCTGCAGAACGCGATGGTCGCGGCGACGATCGCCAACGGCGGCAAGCGGATGCACCCGTATCTGGTGTCGAAGGTGCTGGGGCCCGACCTGAAGCCGATCGACGAGACCGACCCCGACGAGGTCGAGACCGCCATGAGCTCGGCGAACGCGAACGTGCTGCGCGACATGATGATCCAGTCGGAGGTCAACACCGGTGGCGAAGGCCGCCTGAAGGACATTCAGGTGGCGTCGAAGACCGGTACCGCCGAGGTCGGCGGCACCCAGGAGCAGACCCAGCCGCCGCACGCCTGGTACATCGCGTTCGCGCCGGCGCAGAAGCCGGAGATCGCCATCGCGGTCATCGTGGAGAACGGTGGCGACCGCGGTCTGGGTGCCACCGGTGGCAAGGTCGCCGCCCCGATCGGACGCGCCGTGATCAACGCGTACCTGGCGGGTCGCTGATGCTGACCACGGGCCAGCTCCTCGCCGACCGCTACCGCCTCACCAGGCGGATCGCGGTCGGTGGCATGGGCGAGGTCTGGGAAGGCGCCGACGAACGGCTCGACCGCCGGGTGGCCGTGAAGGTGCTGAAGGCGGAGCTCTCGGGTGATCCCGAGTTCCTGCACCGCTTTCGCGTCGAGGCGCGGATGACCGCGTCGCTCAACCACCCCGGCATCGCGTCGGTGCACGACTACGGCGAGACCGCGTCCATCCCCGATGGCCCGGAGGACACCGCGTACCTCGTGATGGAGCTCGTCGAGGGCGAACCGCTCGCGACGATCATCTCGCGGGGCAGGCTCACTGCAGAGGTGACGCTGGATCTGCTGGAGCAGACCGGAAACGCGTTGCAGGCGGCCCACGAACGCGGGCTCGTGCACCGGGACGTCAAGCCGGGCAACATCATGGTCACCCCGTCGGGGAAGGTGAAGATCACCGACTTCGGCATCGCGAAGGCCGTGGACGCGGCCCCCGTGACGCGGTCGGGGATGGTCATGGGGACCGCGCACTACATCGCTCCAGAGCAGGCACTTGGCGGCGAGGCCGAACCGGCGAGCGACGTTTACTCGTTGGCAGTGTGTGGCTACGAATGCCTTGCCGGACACCGGCCCTTCCTGTCGGACAACGCGGTGACGGTCGCGATGATGCACATCCGCGACATCGCGCCGCCGTTGCCGCCGGACGTTCCGCCGGGCGCGCGGACGTTGATCGAGGCCACCCTGGTGAAGGACCCGCGGCAGCGCTACCGGACCGGTGGCGAGTTCGCCGCCGCCGTCAGCGCGGTGCGGGTGGGCCAGCCGCTGCCGACGCCGTCCGGGTTCACGATGCCGCCGGTCATCCCGCAGCACGTCCCGCAGATGGGGCCGCAACAGGTTGTGCCGCAGCAGGTTCAGCAGGTTCAGCAGCAGGGGCCACCGCCTCCGCCGCCACCGCAGGCCTCGCAGCCACTTCCGATTCCACCGCAGATGGCGCACCACCCGGGAGGGCCGGGCCGGCCCGGTACCCACCCGACCATGCAGCCGGCGCACCAAACCGGCACGTTCGCACCCATGCCGACCGCACCGGGGAGAAACCGGACCGTGGTCTGGGTTATGGTCGCTGTCCTGGTGGCCCTGCTGCTGGTGGTCGGCGTGGTCCTGGTGTGGAAGTTGACCGTGAAGTCCAACAACGGCACCGGGCAAGGCGGCGGGCCGACGACCTCGAGTTCGGCGAGCCTGAACCCGCCGGCGAACGGGCAGGCCAAGCCCGACTCCGCCGACCGGATACCGGGCGACGCGCTGAAACAAATCGACGAGGACGACTACATCGGTCGTTCCGGCGAAGAGGTCAAAACAGACCTGATCGACCACGGCTTGGAGCCCAGGGTGCAGACCCCGCAGGGCACGTCGCCGGGCGACCTGAAGAAGTGCAGGGTCACCGCCATCGCGCCGACAGGCGGGGTGCCGGCTGGCTCGCAGGTGAAGGTGACGTGCGCGCCATGAGCAAGACCAGAACCGAGTTGGGAACACCGTCGACGAGGAGCGGGACGAAGCACCGATGAGCACTCCACGACTGCTCTCAAACCGCTACGAACTGGGTGAGACCCTCGGGTACGGCGGCATGTCCGAGGTCCACAAGGGGCGGGACGTCCGTCTCGGCAGAGACGTGGCGATCAAGGTGCTGCGTGCCGACCTCGCCCGCGACACCCAGTTCCAGGAACGGTTCCGGCGTGAGGCGCAGAACTCCGCCGCCCTGAACCACCCGGCGATCGTCGCCGTCTACGACACCGGCGAGACCCAGACCGAATACGGCCCGCTGCCGTACATCGTCATGGAGTTCGTCGATGGACGAACGTTGCGCGACATAGTGAAGACGCAGGGCCCGCTGTCCGGGAAGCGCGCCATGGAGGTCATGGCGGACGTCTCGGCCGCGCTCGACTTCAGCCACCGGCACGGCATCGTCCACCGCGACGTCAAGCCGGCCAACGTGATGATCACCAAGTCCGGCGCCGTGAAGGTGATGGACTTCGGCATCGCCCGTGCGCTGCACGACGGCCAGGCCGCGGTCACCCAGACCGCCGCGGTGATCGGCACCGCCCAGTACCTGTCACCGGAGCAGGCGCGCGGCGAGTCCGTCGACGCCCGTTCCGACGTCTACGCCGCCGGTTGCGTGCTGTTCGAGCTGCTGACCGGCGAGCCCCCGTTCACCGGTGACTCTCCTGTCGCGGTCGCGTACCAGCACGTTCGGGAAGACCCGAAGGCTCCGTCGCAGCTGAACCCGAAGGTGTCGCCGCAGCTCGACGCGATCGTGCTGAAGGCGATGTCGAAGGGTCCGGCGAACCGCTACCAGTCGGCCGCGGAGATGCGCGCCGACCTGGTGCGCGTGCTCTCCGGCCAGCGCCCGTCCGCGCCCGCCGTGATGACGGCCGAGGACCGCACCGCCGTGATGAACGAGCAGGCGACGCGCGCTGCTCGCACGCAGGTCGTCTCCGGTGGCCGGCACCGTCCGGCGGCGTTGAAGTCGGAGCCGGAGGACGACTACGACCCGATCGCCGACGAGGAAGAAGAGCGTCGCGCGAAGCGCAAGAAGGCCATCATGGTCACGCTCGTGGTGATCCTGTGCGTGGCCGTGCTCGGCCTCGCCGCGTGGATCACCGCGAACATCATGAACTCCGGCAACGAGGCGACGAACAAGGTCTCGGTCCCGTCGATCGTGGGCCTGAGTCCGTTGGAGGCCAAGGAGAAGATCACCAAGGCCGGTCTCGTCCCCGCCCAGGAGGACGTCGCCTGCGAGCCCGGCCCGAGCGGCGCCGCGGCCAAGTGCACGGCCGACCAGATCAACAAGGTGATCGGCACGAACCCGCCGGAAGGCAGCCAGCTCACGAAGGGCGACAAGGTCACCATCTCGGTCGGTGCGCCTCCTGGCGAGGGCACGGTGCCGGACCTGGTGGGCAAGACCCCGCAGGAAGCACAGGCGATCCTGGACAAGGACCCGAACGGCTTCAAGCTGCAGCAGGCCGCCGATGGCGTCGAGGTCGACGACACGACGAAGGTCGGCAAGGTCGCGGCCCAGAACCCGGCGACCGGCCTGAAGCTCAAAAAGGGCGGGTCGATCAGCATCCAGCTCGGCAAGGCACCGGACAAGCAGAACGTGCCGGGTGTCGTGGGCCAGGACCAGGCCGACGCACGTCAGACGCTCGAAGGCTCCGGCTTCAAGGTCTCGGTCGAGCCGGTCGACAGCGCGAAGCCCGAGGGTCAGGTCATCTCGCAGACCCCGGTCGGCAACAGCAAGGCCGCCAAGGACACGACGGTCACCATCCGCGTCTCGAAGGGCAACCAGATCGAGATGCCGGACCTGGCCGGCCTGACCGAGAAGGAAGCCGAGAACAAGCTGAAGTCGTTGGGCTGGAACGGAAACCTCAACGTCCAGGACGCGCCGGTCAACAGTCCGGCTCAGGACAAGAAGGTGCAGACGCAGAACCCGGCGAAAGGCACTGCGATCACCAAGGGTTCCACCGTGACGATCAACGTCGGCAAGTTCGGGATCGTGACGACCTAGGTTCTCAGGTTGTGGAAAGGGGCGGCTTCCCTTGGGAGGCCGCCCCTTCGTCGTTCTCGGTGTTGTGCCGGTGTTACTGGCGAGCGGCCGCGGCGAGCGTGCGCATGCCGTTCTCGAGCTGCGCGACCGTGGCTTCCGGCACCTCGAAGCCGCAGACCTCGAGCCAGTTGGCGAGCATCCGGTGGCCGCCGTCGGTGAGCACCGACTCGGGGTGGAACTGCACACCCTCGACCGGAAGTTCCTTGTGCCGCATGGCCATCACGATGCCGGTCTCGGTCTTGCCGGTGACCTCGAACTCCGCGGGCACCGTCTCCGGCAGCACCGTCAGCGAGTGGTAGCGGGTCGCGATGAACGGCTGCGGCACGCCGTCGAGCACGCCCTTGCCCTCGTGGAAAACGATGCTCGTCTTGCCGTGCAACAACTCTGGCGCGCGGTCGACCACCCCGCCCCACACCACGCCGATCGCCTGGTGGCCGAGGCACACGCCGAAGACCGGCTTTCCGGTGTCAGCGCACTTCTTGATGACGTCGATGCTCGACCCCGCGCGCTCCGGCGTACCGGGGCCGGGACTGACGAGCACGCCGTCAACCTTGTCGATCTCGTCGAGGTCAACCTCGTCGTTGCGCCTCACGACGCACTCCGCACCCAGCTGAGCCAGGTACTGGACGAGGTTGTAAACGAAGCTGTCGTAGTTGTCGACCACGAGCACGCGCATGGACAGAGCTTAGTGCGTGGCGTCGAGTGAGTTAGCTCTCGTCCGCGTTGAGGTTAGGCTACCCTAAAATAGGTGTCATGAGTCGCCCCTTGCGCGTCGCGATCGTCGGCGCCGGACCGGCCGGCGTCTACGCCGCCGACATCCTGACCAAGTCCGACGTCGACGTGCAGATCGACCTCTTCGAGAAACTGCCGGCGCCCTACGGCCTGGTCCGCTACGGCGTCGCCCCCGACCACCCGCGCATCAAGGGCATCGTCGGCGCCCTGCAGAAGGTGCTCGACAAGCCGTCGGTCCGCTTCTTCGGCAACGTCGAGTACGGCGTCGACATCAAGCTCGACGACCTGCGCCAGTTCTACGACGCGGTCATCTTCTCCACGGGCGCCTCGTCCGACCGCGACCTGGACGTCCCCGGCATCGACCTGCCCGGCAGCTACGGCGCCGCGGACTTCGTGTCCTGGTACGACGGCCACCCCGACGTGCCGCGCACCTGGCCGCTGACCGCCAAGTCGGTCGCCGTGCTGGGCGTCGGCAACGTGGCCCTGGACGTGGCCCGAATCCTGGCCAAGACCGCCGACGAACTCCTGGTCACCGAAATCCCCTCGAACGTCTACGAGGGACTTCTCTCCTCCCCCGTCACCGACGTGCACATCTTCGGCCGCCGCGGCCCGGCCCAGGCCAAGTTCACGCCGCTGGAACTGCGCGAACTCGACCACTCGCCGAACGTCGAGGTGATCGTCCACGCCGAGGGCATCGAGTTCGACGAAGCCTCGATGCACGCGATCAGGACCAACAAGCAGGTCGAGATGATCGTGAAGACCCTCCAGGAATGGGCGATCCGCGACGTCGGCTCCCGCCCACGCCGCCTGCACCTGCACTTCCTGGAAGCACCGGTCGAGGTGCTCGGCTCCTCCTGCGTCACCGGCCTGCGCACCGAAACCCAGGAACTGACCGGCGGCGGCAACGTCCGCGGCACCGGCACCTTCACCGACTGGGACGTCCAAGCCGTCTACCGCGCCGTCGGCTACCTCTCTACGCACCTGCCCGACATCCCGTTCGACCACGTCTCCGGCACCATCCCGCACCTCGCCGGCCGCGTGCTGGACCTGGACGAGGTGCCCATGCCCGGCGTCTACGCGACCGGCTGGATCAAGCGCGGCCCGATCGGCCTCATCGGCCACACCAAGGGCGACGCCCTGGAAACCATCACCAGCCTGCTCGAAGACGCCGCATCCCTGCCGCAGGCCGACTCCCCCGCGCCGTCCGCCATCGTGCAGTTCCTCGAGCAGCGCGGCGTGCCGTTCGTGACCAACGAAGGCTGGCGCAAGCTCGACCTGCACGAGATGGCCTTGGGCGCCGTGGAGGGCCGCGAACGCGTGAAGGTCGTGCCGCGCGAGGACATGACCGCGATCTCGAACGGCTGACTCGCCCCCTGCTTGAACGGCCGCGTGCCGTTCCTCGATGAAGCCGCCATCGCGTGTACGCGGTGGCGGCTTCAGCTATTTCGGTAGCACCCGTGCGGACACTTGATCCGTGAACGCCGAGCTCCGCAAACGCTTGTTCCGTCTCAACGCCAACCTCGCCGGCAGCAGGTTGTCGACCGAGGACGCGATCTGGCTCGCGCGCGACGTCGCCCGGCTCATGGTGGCCGGAGAACTCGATCGTGAGAACGGCGAGAACGGCGAGAACGAACTGTGGGCGCTCGGCATGGAACTCGACAACTTCGACCTCATGCCTGGGAAGCTGTCGCCCGCGGAGATCGTCCGCACCGCCGACGGACAGCTCAGGACGTGGACGGCATGAGCCCCGACCTGCGCGAACTGCTGCTGCGCCTCAACCTGGACCTGGCCGACAACACGGTCGCCCCGGAACGGGTGGTGTGGCTCGCGTGCGACCTGCTCGTCGCTGGCCTCGACTCCCCCGCCCTGCGCGAACTCGCCGGCGAGTCGCCGGTCCGGCTGGCGAAGCGGGAGGCCGACGCGCTGGTCGAGCAGGTGCTCGTCGAGCTCGGCGTCACGCTGATGTCCGAGGAGGACGGGGTCTACTGGGCGTTGGCGCAGTACGACACCAATCCGGAGCCGTTCCTCGGCTACGCCCGCGAGTACCTGCGGCTCGCCGAGGAGCAGCTCACTGGGTCGTGACGTTGTTGAACGGCAGTTTCGGCTCGGCCCACGGGAACACCACGAACATCAGCAGCGCCACGATGCCGGCCACCAGCACGACGGCCTCGACGACCCGCAGGTACAGCGGGCCCGGCAGGTGCCGCCAGATCCAGCCGTACATCAGCCCTCCGTCATCTCTGGCGGCACGAAGCCGTCGGCCACCGGGTAGCTCTTGGTCTCGATGGCGTGCACGATCAGGCGCTGCTTGTCGGAGAAGCGCGGGTGGCAGGTCGTCAGGGTGAGCAGACGGGCCTGCTGGTCGGCCGGCACGGTGGCGCCGACCTGGTGCGGGATGGGGGCGATGACCTCGCCCTGGGTCGGGACGACGATCTCCTGGCCGACGGTCTTGGCGTAGGCGGCGCCGAGGGTCGTCGACAGCGGGGCCACGCCGGCGCAGGCGGCCTGCTTCGCCTTCGGGTTCGCGGCCCAGCCGGCCACCTCGCTGCTCATGGGGAGCACTCGGTAGACGAACCACTGGGTTTGGGTCTGCACGACCACGGCGTTGCAGGATTCGAGCAGGTCGAGGTCGTTGAACGGCGCACCCTTGCCCACGCGGTGGCCGGCGATGGCGAAGTTGCCGGACTCGCCTGGCTGCGCGGTGTCCTTGTAGTGGCCGGGGCCGATCTCGAGGTGCTTGTCGGTGGTGCCCTCGACGACCGAGAACTTCCAGTCGTTGCCGAAGACCGGGATGTACATCTTCGCGAAGGCCTTGCCCTCGATGAGGTTCAGCTTCGACTGGCGGTTCGGGTCGGCAGGAGGCGGTGTGACGACGTTCGAACTCCATTCGGAGTCGAGTGCCGCGGTGGCGTCCTGCTGCTTCTCCGCGGAAAGCAGGTCGGTCACGTAGACCTCGTAGACGACGAACAGCAACACTACGAGACCCATCGTGATGAGGGTTTCGCCCACGCCGCGGACTGCTTTGCGCGCCATGCTGTCCGGCGGCGGGGCGGCCTTCTTCGGCTCGTCGTCGTAGTACTCGTCATCGTCGTAGTACTCGTCGTCGTAGTCGTCCTCGATGCGCGGGATCACCTCGGTGGGCGGATCGACCGGGCGAGGACGGCGAGGGCCGGGCGGCATTCCCTGGCGCGGCATTCCTCCCGGCGGGGTGCCGTGGCGTGGCATTCCCCCTGGGGGCGTGCCCTGGGGCATGCCACGTGCGGGGGTGCCGGGCGGTGGGCCCTGGGGCGGGCCTGGGCGGCGCGGCGGTGCGCCGGGAGGGGGCAGGCTTCCGGAGAAAGCGCTGGTGAACTGGGTCGCGTCCGGCGGTGGCAACGGGCGCGGCGAAGGAGTGGCCCGCACGTGCTGCAGGTCATCACGACGGGGTGCAGGACGCCGTGGAGGCGGCTGCTGCGGTCCCGAGTTCACCTGAGAACCTCCGCGCGGACTGTGAACTGAAAACAACTGCGTCTACCAAGTGGTTCGCTGACCACCTTCGCTACGTTAACGTGTCTCCCGAGTAGTGCACGTAAACTCACGTCACTCAGGGATATCCACGTCAGGCGAGGACAGCATGCCCAAGTCCAAGGTCCGGAAGAAGGCGGTCTACACCGCACCCACTGACCGCCGCACGCCGGTCAAGGTCAAGGCAGCGGGACCGTCACACCCGGTCTACGTCGTTGTCATGCTCGGCTTCATGCTGCTGGGCCTCGCGTGGCTGGTCGTCAACTACATCGCGGCCGAGAAGATCCCGTTCATGCTCGAGCTGGGCGCGTGGAACTTCGCCATCGGCTTCGCGCTGATGATCATCGGCCTGCTGATGACGATGCGCTGGCGCTAGCCCGCACGCTCAGAGCTCAGCAAGTCACCGTTCGTACAGGTCGGGGCCGGCGGGCCCCGGCCGGGGCCCCCCGTGTTAGGGGGCGGGTGGCCCGGGTGATACGAGCGGCACCCCAGCACACCGCGGGAAATGAAACCCCAGTGGGGGGAATGCAGG